>JANYBX010000011.1 GCA_025360615.1 Opitutia bacterium | reverse complement strand
CCGGCGCGTCTTACTTTATCTCGAACGCCCCCAGATCGGAAGCCGAGCCTTTGAAGGGGAGTTCGATGTTGATGCCGGCGTCGATCAAGCGGCTCCCGGGCTTCGGGCGCAGGAAGGCGATGTCGGGCAGGTTCCCATCCGGCTGGCGCGGGCCGTCGACACCCTTGGGGTTGGTGCACAGGAAGTCGTCAGCGGTGAAGTCGCAAAGGGTGGGCGGCGCGCTGAGCCGGGGGCGATCTCGGGCGCCGCGTTGACCTCGAGGGCGGCGGGAGTTTGATGACGCCCTCATGGCCGCCGCCCCGATCCGCTATTACGACCGTTATTCCCGCACGCTGAAGACCGAGCAAATCTACGGCGAGGGCTGGCTGCGGTTCGCCTACGAGAATCCGGCGGGGCGATTTTTCGTGTGGCTGCTCGCGAAGCGCGCGTGGTTTTCCCAGTGGTATGGGCGAAAAATGACCAAGCGGGAGAGCGCGCTGGAGATCCTCCCGTTCATCACGAAATACGGGCTCGATGTGGACGAGTTCGCCAAGTCGTCTTTCGACTACAAGACCTTCAACGAGTTTTTCTACCGCGCGCTGAAACCTTCCGCGCGTCCCATCGCCGAGGGCGAGCGGGTGGCGGTTTTCCCGGCGGACGGCCGGCATCTGGCGTTTCCCAACGTGGACACCGCCGAGGGTTTTTATGTGAAGGGGATGAAGTTCACACTGGCCGAGCTGCTCGGCGAAGGTGCGCTGCCGGAGGACCGGCGGGTGCTCGCCAAAAAATTCGCAGGAGGGGCGATGCTGATTTCGCGGCTCTGCCCGGTGGACTATCACCGCTTCCACTTTTCCGTCGGCGGCACCCCGGGCCCGGCGCAGCTCATCAACGGCTGGCTTTACTCGGTGAGCCCGGTCGCGTTGCGGCGCAACATCGGCTACCTCGTCGAAAACAAGCGCGAGCTCACCATGCTCGCCTCGCCGGGCTTCGGCGATGTGGCGCTGCTCGAGGTCGGCGCGACGAACGTCGGTAGCATTATGCAGAGTTTTATTTTGGGCCGGGAGATGCAGAAGGGCGACGAGAAGGGGCTTTTCGCTTTCGGCGGCTCATGCGTAATCACGCTGTTTCAGCGCGGGCGCATCCGGTTCGACGCCGACATCGTCGAGCAGAGCGCGCAGTGCCTTGAGACCTTCGCGAAGATGGGCGACCGGCTGGGCGCGGCACCGTAGGCACAAAAAAACACAGGCGGTGAAGCCTGTGTTTGGAATGGAGGGTGGGTTAGCGCGCGATCAACGGGCGGCGGCTTGTTTACGCCGGCGAACGACGACCAAACCCACGAGCACGGCGCTGGCCATGAGGCCGTAGGTGGAAGGCTCCGGAACCGCCGACGTCGGCGGGGGCTCCACGGTCACGGTGCCGTTGCGGACTTGAAAATCATAACGGCCGGCCAGGATAGCCCCATCGAACGGGGTGCCGAGCTGGTTGTGGATGAGACCCGTGGCCAGATTGGTATCGAGGAATGCGCCGTTAATACCCGAGCCGGCCAACTCCAGGAACGTCCCGGTGCCGCTGTTGAAACCAGCGCGGGCAGCAGTGCCGCCGAGGCCACCGGAAGGTGCGCCGCTCGCGGTGCCCGCTTCCCAATTAATCAGCGTATAGTTAAACTCGAAATCGAAGTTCCCGGCACCCGTGTCCGACCGGTCGATGAGCACGAGTTGGAACGAGTTGAAAATGGATTGGGAGTTATAGACGCCGACGTGTTCCCAGTTGGCCGCGAAAGCATTGAAGCCTCCGAGCGTGCCGGTGCCGTAGGTGGTCGGCAGTGAACCGGGAGCCCGGGTATCGACGTCAGCAAAGAATGGAGCAATGATTGGATTACCCGTGGGGCCGGTGAGATTGAACGGTGTGTAGTCACCGAAAGCTGAGTTAAACTGGACGTTGCCGTTGTTGCTCAGATTGAGCAGGGTGTAGGAGTTGCCGAAGAAATTGACCCCGAAGCCGATGTTTAGGCCGCTGAGGACATTATCATCATTCGCGGCAAACGTGTTGGCCGTGGATCCGGTGAAGGTTCGCAGCGCTTGAGCAGAGGCCGTCAGCGCGGTCGTGGCGAGAAGTAGCCCTGCACCGAGGCGGAGGGCGTGGTTGAGTCGAGTATTCATGGTGAGTTGTTGGATTACTGCGGTGATTTACTGTGATAAAGTGGGGTAAAAACCCTATAAAACATATATGCAAAAATTTTGTAATATTAAAGGAAAATGACGAAAAATAAGGGAATCCCTTAGTTTGAGCACAGCGAAGTCAAAATCGCTTTCTCGGTGCGACGAATTCATTTGAATGCTAATCAGCAAGGAGTTGGCCACAACAGGCCGGGCGTTCGGGGGACCCTGCATGGCAGGGCAGTCGAAACGGAATGACCTCATCGTTTTCGCCACCGTGATTTTTGGTGCCCGGGACAGGACTCGAACCTGCACACCTTACGGTAAAGGCTTCTAAGACCTTCGTGTCTGCCATTCCACCACCCGGGCGCTACTGCGCGGGGAGAGTGCCGATTTTGGCGCAGGAGAGGCAAGCGGGGAAACAAGCTGTGTTTGGAGAGAGGAGTTTCTCCCGTGTCAGAAAACGAGAGGCTCGATTTTGCTCCGTTGAGGCGGAGTGTGACTGCAACTTTTCGCCCCCACGCCGCGTCAATGCACCCATCCCATTAACCCGCGCTTGCGGCGAAGCTTGGGCTCTGCCGCGCTCTTCCTTCTCTTGATCCATCCCGTCAACCCTTGTCCTCGGCCATGATTTCTTCCGCCCCCCGTGGTTTGCTTCTCATCTTCGGTTTGTTCGCCCTCGATGCACTGCGGGGCGTGGCGGAGGAATTGGCGGCCGCCTCGAAGGAGGCTCCGGTCGCGTTGCCGGCCTACACGGTCACGGATTCACGCGATCTGCCGCCGCCCGAGGCGTGGCGCTACTCGGAGATTCCCGGGTTCGAAATTTTGTCCAACGCCTCCGACCGCGAGACGCTGCGGCTGCTGAAAGATTTTCAAATGTTCAACCAAGCCGTCGGCATCGTCTGGCCGGCGCTGTTGGGCCGCAGCCCGGTGCCAGTCTCGCTGATCATCTGCGGACGCGGGGGAAAATTCGATGCGTTCGTGCCTAAGTCCGCCGACGCCGGCGCGAACCAGGCGCTCGCGAGTTTGTTTCTGCGCAATGCCGAGCACTCGGCCATCGTCGTCGATTTCGAAGCGCGCGAGATTGCGATCTCCGGCTTGGACACGCTGGGCGGGGCCGCCGCCGGTGGCGTCGAGAACAACGGCTACATGGAGGTCGACGCCTACAAGCAGCTTTACCGCGAATACGTTCACTCGCTGCTCGCGCGCTCGACGCCGCGGATGCCGGCGTGGGTGGAGGAAGGGCTCGCGCAGCTCCTGATGGGAATGAAATTCGACCGGAAAAATATCCAGTTCGCGAAACTGGAGGATCCCAACACCCTCTCGATTTCGCAGGCCGCCGCCGCCGATCAAAACGCGTCCGCGACCGATGCCGGCGACACGGGCGCGGCCACCGCCGCCGCCGAGGACCGCGATTTCAACGCCGCGCTGCAGCGCCGTCCGCTCATGCCGTTTCCCGAGATGTTTGCCGTCACCCACGATTCGGCGATCGCTCGCAATCCTCTCGGCAGCAATTGGGCGAAACAATCCTGCGCGTTTGTCCACATGTGCCTCTACGGCGTTGGGCAACGCTACCAAAAAGGTTTCGTCAATTTCCTCCTACGCACCAGCACGATGAAGGAGCCCCCCACCGAGGCGCTCTTCAAGGAATGTTTTGGGGTGAGCTATAAGAGCATGCTGATCGAGCTGCGCGGCTACATCGACTTTACGAACTATAAATCCCTCGAGTGGAATGCCAAGGGCGGCGGTTTTCCCGAGCCCGCTCCGATCGTGCTGCGCGCCGCCACCGAGGCCGAAGTCGGCCGGATCAAGGGCGACGCCTTCATCATGGCGGAGCGGATGGACAACGCGCGGGTCGCGCTCGTCGCGCCGTATGCCCGCGGCGAACGCGATCCAAACCTCCTCGCGGCGCTCGGTCTCTACGAGCGCTCCGCCGGCAACGATGAACGCGCGCGGAAATTCCTCGAAGCCGCCACCGCCGGCAAGGTTGTCCGCCCGCGCGCCTATCTCGAACTCGCGCGCCAGCGCTATCAAGCCGCGCTCGCGAAGCCGGCTGCTCCCGGCGGGAGATTAAGCCTGGGTCAGACGACTGAGATCGTGAGTCTGCTGTTGCCGGCGCGCAGCCAGCCGCCCGCGATGCCGGAGATCTACGAACTCATGGGCGACACGCTGGTGCGCGGGGTGGACACTCCGCCCAAGGACATGCTCCAAGTCCTTTTCGAGGGCGTGAATCTTTTCCCGCGGCGTCTCGGTATCGCCTATCAGACGGCGGTGCTTTGCCTCCGGGCCGGCGAGAACAAAGGCGCGGCGGGACTCATCGAGCACGGCCTGCGCTATTCGCAGGACGAGGCCGCCAAGGCACGCTTCACGGAATTGAAAGCCAGCCTGCCGCCTGTTCCGGCTGCGGTTCCGGCCGCGAAATCCTGAGCCGTCGTGCATTCGATTTCCCGTCCGAGATTTTATTTCCGAAAGTTTTTTAGGGCCGGCGTGTTCTCCGGCCTCTGTGCGCTGCGAGCTGCGCCTACGCCCGTGCCGGCGGTGGAGCCAATCGAGACGCTGCCAACCTTTACCGTCGCAGACAGCCGGCTGCTGCCACCACCCGAGGCGTGGCGTTACGCGCAGATCCCGGGCTTTGAAATTCTGGCGGACACGTCGGACCACGCCACGAAGCGTTTCGTGAGCGATTTTTTGCTGCTCCAGCAGGTGGTCGAGGCGATCATGCCGGGACTATTGCAGGGCCGGGAGGGCGTGCCCACCGCGATGATTCTTTGCGGCCGGGGCCGCAGCTTCGATGCGTTCCTCACGCCGGCGCGAGCGACCGAATTGAACCGGCTCAACAGTCTCTTTTTGGAGAGTCCCGAACATGCCGCTATCGTCGTCGATTTCGCCCTCGATGAAATCGAGCTCGGCAGCGGTGAAAGGGAATCGAGCGATCCCTACCGCGCATTCTATCTCCAATATTTTCGATTTCTCATCCGCCGTTCGGTCAGCCATCCGCCGCCGTGGTTCGAGGAGGGCCTCGTGCAGCTCATGGCGTCGATGGATTTCAATCCGAAGTGGATCACGTTTGGCCAAATAAATTCCGAGTCGGCCGGCGCGTTTAACCGGCTGCTCGCCCGGCACGCGCTGTTGCCGATGCAGGAGCTGTTCGCCGCTCAAAAACCGGAGACCGACACGGCTTACTGGGCGGCGCAGGCCTACGAGTTCGTCCACCTGTGTCTTTACGGCAACGGCAAGCGCTACCAGCGGGCCTTCGTCGAGTTTGCGACCCGCTCGGCGCGCGAGCCCATTACGGAGGAGCTTTTCAAGGCGTGTTTCAAAATGAGCTACAAGGCCATGGCCATTGAGCTGCGCGGCTACACGGAATTCACCGCGCACCAATACGTCGAGTTCACTGCCAAGAAGGGCCAGCGACTGCCCGAGCCGCCGCCGGTTTCACTCCGCGCCGCCACCGATGCGGAAGTCGGCCGGTTGAAAGGCGAGGCGCTCCGCCTCGGGGCGCTGCCGGAGGCTGGCCATCAGGCGTTGATCGCGCCTTACATGCGCGGTGAACGCGATCCACAGCTGCTCGCTGCGCTCGGGCTCGACGAACTTGAGGCGGGCCACGATGAACGCGCGCGGAAATTTATCGAAACCGCTGCTGCCGCCAAAGTCATTCGCCCGCGTGTCCACCTTGCCCTCGCCCGCTTTCGCTACACCGAGGCGCTGGCGCATCCCGCTGGCCCGGACGGGAAATTTTCCCCGGCGCAAACCGCCGCCGCGTTTGGTCCGCTCGTCACGGCTCACGCCCAGCCGCCACCGCTGCCGGCCGTGTATGACTTGATGGCCGAAATCTGGATGCACAGCGCCGTGCCGCCGCAGCGCGCCGATTTGGAAATACTTTACGCGGGCGTGAACCATTTTCGGCACGACACGGAACTCATCTACCGCACGGCGTTGATGAGCGCCAAATTTGGGTTTCCGGCCGGGGCTGGCGCGCTGATTGACCTTGGCCTGAAAACGACTCGTGACGACGCGCTGCGCGCGCGCTTTGCTCAATTGCAAACCACGCTCCCGGCGTCGCCGGTCCGCGCGGCCGCGATTCCACCACCACCCTCACCATGATCCGCCAAGCCTTCGTCATGTCTGTCCACGCCGGCCATGAAGCCGAGTATGCGCGCCGCCACCAGCCCATCTGGGCGGAGCTTGAGGCCGTGCTGAAATCGCACGGCGTGCACAACTATTCCATTTTTCTCCACCCGGAGACGCGCCAGCTCTTCGGCTACGCCGAGATCGAGAGCGAAGCCCGCTGGGCCGCCATCGCGCAGACGGAAGTTTGCCAGCGCTGGTGGAAATTCATGGGCGACATCATGCCGAGCAACCCGGACCACAGCCCGGTCGCGCGCGGACTGGACGAAGTTTTCCACCTCGATTGACGGCGGCGAAACCGCTGCGTTGGCGCGATGAAACTGCTTTTCCCCGCAGCGTTGGCGTTGTTTCTCCTCGTGCCGCAGCTGGCCAGCGCGCAGGCACCCGCCGCCCTGAAAACCACGCCCAACCTCGCGGGCCAGCTCGACCATCCACTGCGCTATCGGCCTGAAGGCGGGGCCTTCGTGATCGAGAACGGCGCGGAGTTTTTCAACCGCCCCCTCTACGGCGGCAACACGGCCTTCCGGGTCGATGCCGGCGACAAACCCGAATTCGCGCTCTATCTGCCGGGGCGGGGCGGCAACCTGCGTTTCGGCCTGCGGTCCGCGACGGGCACGAAATGGTTGCACGAGGCGGAGCGGATCACCGCCCGCTATTTGCCGGGCGAAATGGTTTACGAAATCCGTGACTCGTCGCTCGGTGCGAGCGGCGTTCTTCAACTGCATGTGGTCGCGCTCCCGATGACCGAGGGCCTCGTCGTGCGCGCGGCAGCCACGGCGATGAGTGACGGCGTCGAACTACTCTGGGCTTACGGCGGGGCCAGCGGGCAGCGCGGCCGGCGCGATGGCGACATCGGCACGGAGAACGTGCCCATCGGCGAATATTTTCAGCTCAAGCCCGAGTTCTGTCGCGACCATCTCTTTAACATCGCCGCCGATAGCTTCACGCTGCGCAGCAAGCCCGCGACCATCCTCGGCCTCGTGCCGCCGGGCGCAACGCTCGCGGTGGGCGACGCGGCGAACTGGAATTCTCCCGCCGCGCTGTTTGCCGCGTCGAACGCCCAGCCGACTGAGCTGCCAGTGATGACGGGCCGCGTGCCGCTGCGCTCGGGTGCGGCCATTTATCTCGGGCTGCAACGCCTGCCCACGGATTCGACGACGGCCGGCGCCGACCTCGATACGTATCGCGAAGTCACGGCCGAGCGCCCGGGCGCGAAGAAGCTCGCGCCGAAACTCTCTCTGCGGCCCGCGTATCGCGCCGACGAATTGCCCCGGGTTTTCGCGCAAAGCGTGGAGCATTTCGCGGCGCTGCGCACGCACGTCGCCATCGAGACGCCGGACGCGTTCATCAACGCCGCTGCCGCCGCCCTCAACGTCGCTGCCGATGCCGTCTGGGACGAACCGCAGGGCGGCATCATGCACGGCGCGATCGCGTGGCGCACGCAGCTGCTCGGCTGGCGCGGCCCCTATCTGCTCGATGCGCTCGGCTGGCCGGAGCGCGCGCGGATGAACCTCGTTCATTGGGCCGGAAAACAAAACACCGACCCGATCCCGGGAAAAATTCCGCCGCCCGACGCCAAGGACAACCTCGCCCGCAGCGAGACCGCGCTGCACAGCAACGGCGACCTCTCGAATTCGCACTACGACATGAACCTCGTGTTCATCGACGGGCTTTTCCGCCACCTGCAATGGACCGGAGACCTCGAATTCGCCCGCTCGATGTGGCCGGTGATCGAGCGCCATCTCGCGTGGGAACGCCGGTTGTTTCGCCGCGAGTTCGGCCCGGAAAAACTGCCGCTCTACGAGGCCTATGCCGTCATCTGGGCGAGTGACGATTTACAGTATCACGGCGGCGGCACGGCGCACGCCTCGGCCTATAATTTTTATCACAACACGCAGGCCGCGCGGCTCGCGAAACTCCTCGGCGCGGACGCTGCACCCTATGAGCGCGAGGCGCAGTTGATCGCGCGCGCCATGCGCGAATATCTCTGGATTCCGGAAAGCACGAAGGGCGCGGCCGACGGCCATTTCGCGGAGTTCAAGGATCTGCTCGGCCGGCAGCTCGTGCATCCGAGTGCGGCGCTCTGGACGACCTATCACACGATCGATTCCGAAGTGACGACGCCCGACGAAGCCTGGCAGATGATGCGCCACGTGGATGCGAATCTGCCGCACCTGCCCGTCCGCGGTGCAGGCGTGCCGGGCGATGCGAACTACTACGTTTTGGCATCGTCCGACTGGATGCCGTATTCGTGGTCGATCAACAACGTCGTGATGGGCGAAAACGTGCACACGGCGCTCGCCTATTGGCAGGCCGGTCGTTTCGAGGAGGCGTTTCAACTCACGAAGGGTTCGCTCCTCGCGAGCATGTTCATGGGCATTTGCCCGGGGAATGTCGGCTCGATGAACTACCTCGATGTTTACCGCCGCGAGTCGCAGCGCGATTTCGCCGACGGCAGCGGCGTGCTCTCTCGCGCGTTGGTCGAGGGTTTGTTTGGCGTGCGGCCCGATGCGTTGGCCGGCGAACTGCGGATCGTGCCGGGATTTCCCGCCGCGTGGGATCGCGCCAGCTTGCGCCATCCGAGTGTGACGCTCGACTACCGGCGCACGGCCGAGGCCGACACGTATGTCGTCGAGCCGCGTTTTTCGAAACCGATGGCGTTGCTGGTGCAGATCCCGGCGGTGACGGAAACGGCGCGCGTGCGACTGAATGGTCGTGTCGTGGAATCGAAGCGCCTCAGGAATCTCGCCGGCGCGCCGCGGATCGAAGTTCAGTGTCCACCCGCTGCGCGGTCGGAACTGGTCGTCACGTGGACCGGAGAACTCTGTTGCCCGCCGCCCGAAACGCTGGTCGGAAAAGCGGCAGTCGCGCAGCGGGAGGCGGGCCCACGCGCCTTGCCGGCGAGCGTGCGCTTCGAGCCGGTGGATCTGGCGGCGGTCTTCAATGATCGCGTCACAGAAATTTTTAAGGCGGGAAAATATGTTTCCCCGCGCTCGCCCTCCGTCTCACTCGCCGTGCCCTCGCAAGGCATCGGCGCGTGGGCGGGCCACGTGAACGAAATGGCGGAGATCGACGACCGCGGATTGCGGAGGGTGGCCGCGGCGAACGCCGGCCGGCTCGTGCTGCCGGGCGGAGTGGCCTTTGTCACGCCGGGCGCGGCCGAGGCCAGGAACATCGTCTTCACCTCGCAATGGGACAACTACCCTCGCGAAGTCACCGTGCCACTCACGGGTCGGGCGCACGAAGTGCATCTGCTGATGGCCGGCTCGACGAATTTCATGCAGAGCCGGCTCGACAACGGCGAGGTGGTGGCGACCTACGCGGATGGCACGACGGCGCGCCTCGCGCTGCGTAATCCCGCGACGTGGTGGCCGATCGAGCAGGATTATTTTATCGACGACTATCAGTTCAAAAACGACGCGCCGTTGCCGGTGCGCGTGGATTTGAAAACGGGTCGGGTGCGCGTGCTCGATGCCGCAGAGTTCAAAGGCCGTGGTCGGAAAGTGGATGGCGGCGCGGCCACGGTGCTCGCCCTCGCGCTCGATCCCGCGAAGGAACTGCGGTCGCTCACGGTGCGCACGCTCGCCAACGAAGTCGTGATCGGGCTGATGAGTGTGACGCTGGCGCGGTGAGATCGAGCAAGGGCTCTCACCGGGGAGTTGGCTCTATCGAAGTGGATTCTTCACTTCGTTCAGAGTGACCATCGTCAGGAACCTCACGCTCGCTAGCTCCGCACCGTGCCCGCTTCCTCGTAAACGCCGAGGTGGCGGTAGCGTTCGTAGCGCGTGTCGAGGAGTTTTTCGGTGTCGAGGGCGCGGAGATCGTTGAGGTGTTTTTGCAGCGCGTATTTGAGCGCGCTGGCGGCTTGGGCGGGGTCGTTGTGGGCGCCGCCGAGCGGCTCGGGGATGATCTCGTTCACGACGCCAAGTTTTTCCAAGTGATCGGCGCTGAGCTTGAGCGCGTCGGCGGCCTTCGGTGCCGCCGCGGCGTCTTTCCAAAGAATGGC
>JANYBX010000535.1 GCA_025360615.1 Opitutia bacterium | reverse complement strand
CGATGTCTTTGCGGTTGGGCTTAGCGGTGGGCATGGAGGTGTTTGCCAACGAGGTGGTCGATTTCGTCTTGTGAAAGGTTGAGGGCTTTAACCTCGCGGCCCATAGCTTGCAGAGTATCGCGGTCAGGATAGGTCAAGGCGCGCAGGTCGGTGGCGTTCACCTGCGTGTGGCCGCTGAAGCGCCGGAAATATTGGTCCACCACGCTGGAGTTGAGGAAAGCGTAGAGGCCGACAGCCAGAGTGCGGTCCAAGCCATGTCCGTTGGCGTGGAAGTAATTCAGGTGATTCTCGAAACCGACCCACTTTGCTTTCACTTCGTCCGGGTCGAACAGGCAGGCCACGAGGCGGCGGCGCTCTTCCTTCGACGTGAAGCGTTTTGTGAGCAGATAGACGCCGGAGGGCACGAGCCACGGGCGCGTCTCGGAGTTGTCGAGAATGGCGTTGGACTTGCGGGCTTCGAGCTTGGGCCAATGAATGGTGCCGCCGTTGAAGTGACAGGGATAGAGCAGTGGCACGGTGCCGCGTTCGGGTTCCTTGCGCAGGGCCTCTTTGAGGCGGAAGTCCACGACGCGACCGGTGGAGACGGTCACGCCCAAGGAGGCGAGACTGGAACCGAGGCCGTCCATGGTTGCCTTGGCCGTGGCATGGCTGGCCGTGGACGGGATGTGAATGAATTTCTCGGCGTCGTGCGGATGGACGATTTCAGCGAAGGGAAAGGTCGTCTCAGTGATATTGCCGCCATGTTCGCCGCTGCTGTGGGAGATGACGATTTCGACGGGTTGGTTCCGACCCTTCACCGCGTGGAAAACGATGTTTTCCTGTAGCACGCTGTCATTGCGGAAGGCGGCTTGGCGGGATTCGAAGACGTGGAGTCGGCGCAGCTCCAGATGGTTCAAAAAATCTTCGCGGAATGGGCGGAAGTAAGGGCCGTTGCAAAAACTGCGTGGCGTGATGCCGACGAGTTGTCCGCCGGGAACCAACAGGCGTTGAATGAGCGCGATGAAGCCGGTGTAGAGGTTGCTGGTTTCGACACCGACGGAACGCAGGGCGCGGCGCTCGGCGGAGTCAGCGTTGATTTTTCGATAAGGTGGATTCGCGATGGCGGCGTCGAAGGCGGGCGGCGTTGTTCCGAACAAATCATCCGCGAGACGGGCCGACATTTCCTGAATGAAGTCGGCGTGGTGAATCGTGAAGGTGAAACGGATGCCTGCATCCATGCAACGACGCTGGCATTCGCGCATGGCCGCGGAGAGCGCGTCCAAGATCGCGGGATCAAGTTCATACAGGGTCGCCTCGATGGAGCGGACGCCTTCATTTCCCGCGCATACACGCGAGACGAACGCAGTGGTGAGTGAACCGGCGCCAGCGCCGGCATCCAACAAGCGCACGGTTCGCGGGAGCGACCCGAACATTGCAGCCATGAAGTCAGCCAAAGGCGGCGCGGTGAGGAACTGTCCAAGTTCCTCCTGCCGACTTCTGGGGTGTTCGATGATCGCAAGACTCATACGTTCAGGCTAAAAACTCAGGGCGGTTTCACCACCGGACAAACGGGCTTTGTTGGCAAGTTCCATGGCTTTGTCGTTATTGAGAGCGTCGGCGGCGCGGTGGTCGTGCGCAACGATCGTTTGAGGTTGGGAGGAGGAAAACGAAGTCGGCGGATGGCGAATCGACGAAAGGCGTGGTGAGCGCAGGGCGTTGATACTTGGGCGACGTCGCTGAGGGCTGAATGCACTCCGCCTCCAGCAGACAAGAAAATCCCGCGGCGAAAGTCGCCGCGGGATTTTTTAAAACTCTCGGGCGATTACTGCGCGTTGGCGAGGGCCCAGACGAAGTCGAGGGATTGGTAGCCGGCGGGGGGGAGGTTGGCGCCGGTCAGCGGGCCGACGGGGCCGGTGAAGTTGAAGAAGTTCACGCCGCCTCCACTGGGCTGGCCGGCGGCTTGGCCGTGGCAGGAGTGGCAGGAGGAGGACCAGCTCTTCCACGTCGCGGGATTGTGGTTCGCGGGATTGGCGAGGAACCACTCGATCTGGGTGTTGCCGAGCACGATGGTTTTGTTTTTCGCATCGTAGAACTGGATCTGCTGGCCGTTGGAGACGTAGTTCGCAAAGGGCGTGGTGCCGAGGCCGGCGGCGGGGAGGAGCTTCGCGGCGCCACCGGCGGGGAGCACGTCGCCGTAGGTGATGAGCTTCTGGGCGGCGGCGAGGCCGGTGTCGTTTTTGAATTCAAACGTGGTCCAGAACCAGCTCGGCGTGTTGTCGGTGAAAGGATTGGTCGGACGGGACGCGATCTTCACCATCAGGTGCAGGCCGGTGAGCGAAAATCCACCGACCTGATACGCGCCGGGAATCGCGCCGCGGACCCAAAATGCCTTGGTCTCGACCGAGCCCAAGGGGAAGTCGATCTTGTTGCTGGCAGTTCCAAGATAGGTCGCGATGCCGACCTGGGTGTTGAGGGCCTTGCCCATGATGTAGCCGTAGGAAAGCGCGTTGCGCGTGACTTCCTCGCCGCCGCCGCTGGGGGGAAAGGGATTCACAAGCGAGAGCTGGTGTGCGGGTCCGGCCAAGGCGGAGAGGCGCGAGGGCTGGAGGTGCGGACGCGTGCGGATTTTGTTGGCGGGATTGAAGACGGGGGCGCTGGGCGAGAAGGTGTCGGGATCGCTGGCCCAGAGTTCCCATTGGGAAAACGTCTGCTGGTTGAACTTCACCGGCTGGTTGGCGCGGGCGAAGAGCATCCACGCGAATTGCGATTGTTGCGGCTGGGTGCCGGTGGCGAGCTGGCCGTATTGGGTGACAAAATCGGCGTCGCTGATGCTCCACCAATTGGCCGCCTGACCGTGGCAGAGGGGAACGAGGAGAAGCAGGAACAATAGGGAACGCGGGAGGATGGATTTCATGATGATCGCACTAGATTGAGGTGAACTGTGGGCGCAAAGAGAGACGCCCGGTCATCAAAGCGAAAAATGTCGGGAAAAAGGGACACGGCTTCGCCCGGCCCTGGAGGCAGGGCAGGCGAGTCCGCGGTGTGACTTCTGGCTCCGGAGTTGCGGGCAGCCCGCGCGGGCGGGCGGCCAATTTTAACGAGCTTCGTAGATTTCGATGAGGCCGACGCCGGCGGTGGCGTCGGCGCTTTTCACGATCGCGGTGTAGGCACCGGGCGAAAGATTGATGAGCATGGCGGCATCGTGGCTGCCGTTGTCGAGCGGGAAGGCTCCGAGCCGGCTGAAGACGGTGCCGAGGGTTTGGAAGGACGGGGTGGTTTGCGTCCACTCGTCGTTGGTGGCGATGGGATCGGGGGTGCCGGAGCGGTAGAGCTCCAACTTCGGATTGGCGAGCGAGCCAGCGACGCCGAAGTCGGTCAGGGTCTTGCCGCCGACGGCGCGGATGGCGACAGTGTGCGTATCACCGGCGATGACGAAGCCTGCGACCAACGTGGCGCCAGCGCCCACCTGGCCCCGGGCGGAGATGTTGATGAGGCGGGCACCGGTGGTCGGGGCGGTGTCGTAGATTTCCGTCAACACGAGTCCGGGCGAACCGCTGGCGAGGTTGACGGTGGCGGTGTAGGCACCCGAGGAAAAGGTACCAATGAGTGCGGCGTCCTTGCTGTTGTCAGGCAGACGAAAAGCGCCGACGGCATCGAAGGCGGTGTTGAACGCGGCGACGGAGGTGGTGGAGTTGGAACTCCAGTTGTCGTTCGTGGAGTTGGCCGGGGCGATGCCGGCGAAGGTGTCGATTTTCAAGGCGGGATCCGTCTGGTAACCGGCGACGCCGAATTGTGCGAGGGACGGGCCCACGGTGCGGATGATGAGATTTTTTTGGGTGGCACCGCCGGAGAGGACGTAGCCGGCGATGAGGGTTTGC
>JANYBX010000524.1 GCA_025360615.1 Opitutia bacterium | reverse complement strand
CAGCGCCTCGTCGCGATCCGTGACGGGTTCCTCGGTGCCGGGGAGGGTGGGGACTTCGATTTTTTGGGCGAGGGCGCGGGCGGCGGTTTTGTCGCCCATCATGTCGAGCAACTCGGGGCGTGGGCCGACGAAGATTATCCCAGCCTTTTGGCAGGCGCGGGCGAACTCGGCGTTTTCCGAGAGGAAACCGTAGCCGGGGTGAATCGCATCGACGCCTTTTTCCTTTGCGAGGTTGACGATGCTCTCGATGTCGAGATACGCGGCGACCGGGCCTTTGCCCGCGCCGACTTGGTAGGCTTCGTCGGCTTTGTAACGGTGAATGCTGAGGCGGTCCTCCTGCGCAAAAATCGCGACGGTGCGCAGGTCGAGCTCGGTGCCAGCGCGAAAGATGCGCACGGCGATCTCGCTGCGATTGGCGGCCATCAGCTTCTTGATCGGGCGAAGCGGCGGCGTGGAGTGAGTCTTGGTCGTGGCCGGGGTTTTGGCAGAAGGCATCGGACAGACCGTTGCGGATTCGCGCGCGGGCGGGAAGCCGAGATTAATTGAAGGAGTTTGGGACGGTCAGGTCGCGGGGCGGTCCGGGGAGGCAACGCGAGCGCGGCGCGTCAGGGCGCGAGCGCTTTTTTCAGGTGCGGCACGAGTCGCTTCGTGAACTCCACCGAGTCGGGTCCGGAAAGATGCGACCACTCCGGGCAATCGAAACTCGCGAGCTCGGGGTAGTCTTCGAAGTAGATGCCGGGTGCGCCGGTCTCTTTGATGATCCGCGCCCACGGGCCGACGCGCGGGGTGCCGGCGTCCTCCAGTTTTTTGAGTTCACCCGAAAATGGAAAGCGGACGAAGACCACTTTTCCGCCGCGAGCGCGGAGTTTTTCCACTGAGGCCGTGATCGCCTTGAAACGCGCTTCGATGGCTTCACCCATGCCTTTGAGAAATGCTTCCTTCGGCACAAAGCTCGGCGGCGGAGGCGGCGTGAAGAGCGGGATCCAGTCGTGCTTGATGCGATCCTGCAGTTCGCCGGGATGCTCGCATTGCACGGTCATGCGGGCGCGCCGGTCGCGATCGAGCGTGTAGAAATACGGCGGCAGGCGGGGCGGCGCATGGAAATCGGCCCGGTTCGGCACCGGCACTTGCTGGAGCAGTTGCGCGAGGGTCAAGTCCTCCTGCTTGAGAAAGGCGACGTGCTCCTCCAGCCGCAGGCCGAGCTGTTGGCTGGCCCGTTGGGCCACGGTGCCGTGGTGATAGCGCTTGAGGGCGTTTTTGGAGTTCTCCACCGGCGGTCCGGCCGGGGCGAGAAACATGCCGGGCACGAGGCCGCAGATGATCGTGCCGCGGAACTGTTCGTCGTTGGCGAGATCTTCCAGAACGGGGTAGGCGCAACTGCCGACCAAGGCGAGTTGCACGGGCCGCCGGCCGAGGCCCTGCTCCAAGGCGTCGAGGTCCGTGTCGAACAAGGCGCGCGAGTCGCCGATGATCACGATCGAGTCGGGCTTCACGGCGCGGCGATGCTGGGCCCAAAGATCGGAGGTGTCGTTCAACGTCGGCGCGTAGCCCCACGCGCGACAGCGGATTTCCCACGCGACGGTCGCCGTCAATGTCAGCAGCACCACGGCCAGCCCGAGGCCGCGCCACGGCAGGGTCGGGATGGGCCGCTCAAAACTGGAAATAGATGAAGGCATTGCCGCTTCCTTGGGTTAAAATAATGGCACAGAGCATCAGCGTCCACCCGCCGACGATGAGCCAGCGCGGGAGTCGCTCCACGACGGCCTCGAAGCTCGTCTCGCGCAGCGTCCAGTGGGCGAGGAGCAGACCGGCGGTGACGCCGCCGACCTGAAGAATTTCGCGCGTGCCCAGAATCGCTTCGCCGCCGGGGAGCACGCCGGCCATCGCACGCGTGAGGCGGGTGGCGGTCGCAAAATCCGTCGCGCGGAAAAACACCCACGCGAAGCAGACCGCCGCGAACGTGCCGAGCCCGAGGAGCAATTTCACGGCGAAGGTTTCCGTCCACGTGGCGTCGCCGGCGAGTGCTTTTAGGATGCGTTCAACGATGAGGAGCGCGCCGTGGATCAGACCCCACACGACAAACGTCCAGGCGGCGCCATGCCAGAGTCCGCCGATGAACATCACGATCATCAGGTTCACCGCTGCGCGCGCCGGGCCGGAGCGATTGCCGCCGAGCGGGATGTAGAGAAAGTCGCGCAGGAAGGTCGAGAGCGAGATGTGCCAGCGCCGCCAGAAATCGGAGAAGCCGACAGCGGCGTAGGGGAAGCGGAAGTTATCCTTGAGATTGAAACCGAGGCAAAGCGCGGCGCCGATAGCGCACGTGGAATAGCCGGCGAAGTCGAAAAAGATCTGCGCGGCAAACGCCAGTACGCCGGTCCACGCGTCGAGCGCCTGAATCGGGCCGCCATAGCCGAAGACGGCATCCGCCGCGCCCGAGACAAGCGTGTCGGCGAGCACGACTTTCTCGAACAACCCGAGCGTCATCAGCATCAGGCCCCAGCCGAAGCGGCCGGGTCGCGGCGTGGGCGCGGCGGCGAGTTGGGGGAGAAAATCCGCGGCGCGCACGATGGGGCCGGCGACGAGTTGCGGGAAAAAGGAAACGGCCAGCGTGAAATCGCGCAGGGATTTCGTGGGCTCACAGACGCGGCGGTAAATATCGAGCGTGTAGGAGAGGGAGTGGAAGACGTAGAACGAAATCCCGATCGGGAGGAACACGTCGAGGTGCGGCGGCTGATAAACGACGCCGGCGCGGCCGAGCAGCGCCTGGAAATTTTCGAGGAGGAAGTTTCCGTATTTGAAAAAGCCCAGCACGCTGAGATTCACCGTGACGCTCGTGAGCATCCACGCCTTGCGGGCGGCCGGGGCCTCGGCGGCGGCGATGCGGGCGCCGAGGTAAAAATCGAGCGCGGTGGTGGCGAAGAGCAGCAGCGCGAAGGGCGGATTCCACGCGCCGTAGAAAATGTAGCTCGCGATCAGAAGCAGGTTTTTCCGCGCCGGCCACGAACCCATCGACCAATAGGCCGCGAGAACGGCGGCGAAGAACACAACGAAGATAAGCGAGTTGAACAGCATCGGAGGAGCGATGAGCGGCCGCTGGAGGGCCCGCGCAGGCAAGCAACACGCGTGCCGGGTTCAAGCGCGAAATCGAAAACGCCGGTGCCGGGTGGGATTATTTTCACGCCAAAGCGCCGGGGCCGCAGCTCCGCCCGTGATAAGCGCGTGTGCGCTCAGCCAAAAAACGATCGAGGAAGAGGGGCGTTCACCGGGTGACGGCGCCGGCGTTTATTTGCCGCCATACCAGACGCCGCGGCGCCAGTTGCGCCGGCGGAGTTTTTCGATGAGCGGCTGCGGCATCGCTGGTAGGTCGCTGACGCCGCAGTTCGCATCGGCTTGGGCGATGGTACGGATGCCGGGAATCACGACGGACACGGCGGAGTGGGAGAGCACCCATTTGATCGCCGCCTGCGGCATCGTATAGCCGGTGCCGATAAGGTCTTTTTTGATTTCGTCGGCGTGGGCGACGGCGCGGGCGAGACGGTCGCCTGCAAAATATTTTGCCCGGAAATCGTCGTCTGCAAACTTCGTGTCGGCGGTGAACTTGCCGGTGAGCACGCCCTCATCGAAGACGACGCGGACGATGACGCCGACGCCGCACTCTTTCGCCACGTCGAGGAGTTCGGCGGCAGGCTCCTGCTCGAAGAGATTGTAGATGATTTGGACGGAATCGACCCAGCCGCCGCGCATCAGGTCGATGACGCTGTTCTGATCCTGCTCGGGAGTGGAGATGCCGATGAGGCCGAGGCGGCCTTCGCGCTGAAGGTGGCGCAGGAATTTGAAAGGCTTGGGGTCGCGATTCCAAGCGCGTGTCCACGTGTGGAGCTGGAGGAGATCGAGGCGTTCGACGCCGAGGTTGGCGCAGCGGGTGGTGATGTTATCGCGGAGATATTTGTCCGGGTAGCAATCGTCGGCGCGGTCGTAGGGCGAGGGCGGCCATTCGCCGGCGGCGGGGGGCGTTTTCGTGGCGACGAAGATTTTTTCCTTTTTGCCGGAGGCGGCGCGGTCGCGAAGAACTTGGGCGATGAGTTTTTCGCTGCGGCCGTTGCCGTAGCCCGCGGCGGTGTCGATGAAGTTGCAGCCGAGATCGAGGGCGCGGTTCAGGGCGGCGAGCGAGTCGGTGTCGGACTGGGCGCCCCACGAGCCGCCAATGGCCCAGGCGCCGAAACCGATTTCGGAAGGGTTGAAGGGATGTTGGCCGAAGGGACGATAGTTCATGGGGGAAAGCGGTGGCAGGCGGTGCGGCTCACGCGGCCGAATATTGACGAGGCCGGAAAATTGACGCGGGCTGTCGCGACATGTCGAGAAGTGTCGTCCTTGGAAGCGCGCCGCGGTGCGAGCGGTGCCGGTTCGCGCCGCGCTGGTGCATCTGTGCGGGCGAGCGGACGGTGGAGTGCCCGCTCGGAATCGACGTGCTCATTCACCACCGCGAATTTTGGCGGCCGACGAGCACGGGCCGGCTGATCAACCGCGTGATCCCGGCCTCGCGCGGGCACGTTTTTCGCCACGATCTCCCGCTTGTGCGGGAGTCGATCATCGAGCCGGGACGCGAACTCTGGATTTTGCACCCGCTCGGCGAACCGCTGTCGGCGAAGACCGCAGCGCCTCCGTCCGGGCGGCAGGTGTTGCTCCTCGACGGCAGTTGGCGCGAAGCCGCGCGCATGATGCGCGGCGTCGAACGCTGGGGCCGGCTCGTGAGTCTGCCGATGACGGGGCCGAGCCGCTACCGGCTGCGCGAACAGCAGGGCGAGGGAAATTACTCCACGGTGGAGGCGCTGTTGTTTTTATTCGGTGTGCTCGGGCTGAAGACCGCGCACGCCGCGCTCCGGCTGCAATTCGAGCTGCACGTCTACGCCGGCCTGCTCGCGCGCGGGGAGAAGTCGGCGGCTGAGCAATTTCTCACGGACTCGCCGGTGCGCGAGGCATTCCCGGAGCTGGTGGCGGAGCTGAATCGGCGGCGGCCGCGGGAGTGAGCGCTGAAACGGCTTTGTGGGGTAGCCGACCTTTCAAACACAAGTTGCCATCCGAATAAACGGTTGGTTTTGAGAGGGCATGAGTTTTTCAGGGCGGTGGAAGTATTTCGCGCATGCAGCAGTCGCGGTGGCGTTCGATCGCGAAAGATTGTGGAGCGTATCCAGTCCCGACGGGGAAGTGCATGCGACGGCGGCCTGGGCGGCGGTGGATCGACGGCGGAAAAAATTGGTCGCGGTCGGTGATGAGGCGCTGCGACTTCGCGGCACCGATGAGGACGGGCTCGTAGTCTCGAATTACATCCGGGAAGGAGGGATCACGGCATTTGATGTCGCGGAAGCGGCGTTGGCGCGTGAACTGCGGAAGCGGCTGAACAGCATTTGGAGACTCGCCCCGCGAGTGGTCGTGGCGACGCCGCAAGGCGAGGTCGCCAAACGCGCGATGCGAGACGCACTGGTTCGGGCCGGAGCGCGCGACATCATTACGATTCCGACCTTGATGGCAGGTGCGCTGGGGGCGGGCTTGGACGTGGCCGCGAACCGGCCGTCGGTCATTTTCATGCTGGATCGGGATTGGGCCGGATTTGCCGTGGTGCAATCCAACCTAATTGTCGCGAGCAGCGAAGGCGCGGGCGGCGTCGAGCAGATGCTGGAAGACGTGGCCGCGCGCGGGCGCCCAGTAACGGGCTCCATGCCCGATCTCGACACGATGCACGCGCAGGTTTTGGAAAGCGGCTTTGATCCGAGTGCGAAGGATGGAGGGCATGAGCTTTTCTTTTTGCGCTGGAGGGCGCGCTTTTTGCAGGCCACCCAAAACTTGCCCTTGGCCATTCGGCATGAGTTGGAGCGCACGCCGCTGTGCTTTGCCGGACCTTATGCCAAGATACCGGGCTTCCTCGCTACGCTCGGCTCGGTGTGGGAGGGGCCCGTGATCTTGGCGAAAGATCCGGAGCGGGTGGCAATTTTAGGATGTCGGCAGGTTTTGGGAAAACTTGACCAGCTCATGAAGTCCCTGAAATAGCCGCAGAGGACACGGAGGAAGACGTGGGTTTGGGTCTGTGAACTCTATCCGCGCTCTGTGCGCCCAGTGGCAAAAAGTTTCCCCGAGACGTGCGACGCTGCGGGTTAGCTTTGTTTCACGTCGGCGTAGGCTTTCGCGTATTCCACCTTGAGTCGTTTGTGCATGGCCCAGAAAGCCGGAGGCGGCGTGCCTTCAAGAATCGCGATGAGCATGGCGAAGTGCGTGTGCCAGCCGCTCGCGTAACCGGGGATCGAGGGAATATCCTCCCCGCGGGCGCGGTGAGTCAGCACGAGGAGAACGTCTTTCCCCTGTGCGGTGAGTTCAAAGGTGACGTCGGAATCGTCGTCGAAGGTATAGCTCAACACGCGCGGCGGCTCACAACGCAGGATGGTCGACGGCATCTTGAAGCCTTCGTCGTTCATCTTTTTGTATTGCTCAGGCGGTTCTTCGTTCGGCGATAAATTTTTGTGCTGGAAAACGAGATCGTTTTTGCCGCCCGCTTTTGGTTCGCAGATTCCGCCGGCGAACCAGCGGGCGCGCTTTTCAGGATCCGTGAGATATTGCCAGACGCGTTCGATCGGGCCGGGCAGTGTGCGCACGAGACGCACTTCGGCGGAACCGGTAAACCTTCCAGGTTGGTCGTTGATTTTCATGGGATGAATTTAGCGGGGCTTGCTCATGACGATTTCTTTTTCTTCGCGGCTTTCGCGTTG
>JANYBX010000507.1 GCA_025360615.1 Opitutia bacterium | reverse complement strand
GGGACCGACGCCACCAGAGCGGGCGGGACCCTTTGGGTCGTCTTGGCCGACCGCCACTGGTGGCGTCGGTCCCAAACGAACAACGGTCGTGGGGAAGCATGGCTAGGCAAACGCAGCCACGGCGGAACGCCGCAGCATTGGTGGTCTCAAGCAAAGCCAGTCCGCCACTCTCAAATTGGGTGTTACCTCACGCGCCTCCTTTCGTCGCCGCGAAGCCGCGCAGCCGCCCGAACCAGTCGGTCGCGTCTGCTCCCGAGGAATCCGGTGTGGGCTGGAAAGCGAGCCAGCGCAGGGCCAGCAGATGCCGGCACGGTCCCATGCGCAGGCCCGCTTTTTTGAAATGCCCGCAGAGGCACCGGCCTCGTTTGATGCGGCCATCGGGATCGATGAGCAGCTCGACGGGAGTGCCGTCGGATTTGCCCACGAAAATATTTCCACCCGCCGGCGCGGCGACCCGCGACTCGATCGACACGCGCTGGCAGCGGATGATTTCGCGCGAGGCGGTCACCTCGGCGTTTTCCGGGCCGAGCTCCGCCTCGCCGAGCGCGCGCGGCATGATCTGGCGCCAGCGGTAAACGCCGGCGGCGAGGTCGTGAATCGCCTGGCCGGTGTGCGCGAGGCGGTTGAGCACGGCGGCGGTCGCACCGGGATTGCGCGCGCTGGCGGCATCGATCTCGGTGAAAGTGGCCGCGCGTTTTTTTTGCAGGAACGCCGAGACCTCCTCGATTTCCGGTGCGATGGGTGTGACGGGCGGCGCGAGCAGATCGAGCGAGGATCCCCGCGTCCAGTCGTTGGCCGTCCAGCCGGAGAGTCCCATCGTGAGTCGCATCTCGCCCATGTGCGCGACCCAGAAACTGGGAAAGCCGGTGCCGAGCAAGTAAACGTCCACGCTTTCCACGAGCGGCAGGAGGCGCGCGAGCGCGAGCAGACGCTGGCGTCCCCAGATGCGGATCGGCTGGGACCAATCGCCGTCGGCACTGCCGCCGCGCACGGGGATCCGTTGTTCCCACGGCTCAAGCACGAGCGTGAGCGGTTGTCCCGCGGGCTGCTCGAAACGCAGCGCGCGCGGGCTGGTGCGGGCCTTGTGGCGCTTGAGCCAGACGAGCAGGGAGTAAACGGCTTCGCGCGTGAGCGTGACCTTGCGCATGGGCATCGCCATCGCCGCCTGCAGCTGCATGAAGCCGCGCAGCCAGCCAGCGGGCAGGTCGATCTTCTCCTCGCGGTAATCGGCGCCGCCGCGCGTGGCGACGTTGAAGCCGGCGGGATCGATTTTGAAACGCGTCTCGCGGTAGGAGCGGAGTGCCTGAAAGTGGTTAAACAACTCCCACGAGTAATCGACGTTGGTCGTGCCGCGCTGGAAGTCGGGTGACGCGCCGAAGCCGTCCTCGCGATTCACCGTGAGGCAGCCGTAGCTCGATTCGTCGGCGGAGAAGCACTCGAAAAACAAAACATCGTCGGCGACGGTGATGACCGGATCGCACGGCATGAGCAGGCGCCAGAGGGCGAGGTCATGTTTGCGCAGGTGCGTGGCGTAGCTCTCGCGGGCGCTCCAGTAGGTTTTGCAGAGCTTGTTGAAATGGCGGTCGAAGTCGGGCGGGAGCGGCTGATCGAGTTTCGCGGCGATGTCGGTGCGCGCCTGCTTCACGGCATCGCTGCGAAGGGCGCGCACGCGCTCGGTCTCGGTGGCTTTCCAAGCTTCATAGGCCGTCTTGTCGCGACGTTGGAAACGATGATCGCTGACGACGATGTCATGCAGGGCGGACATAGCTTCACGGAAGCGCAGCGGACGTTTTAGCTCGGCGTCGAAGGCGACGGGCTCGCGGGAGAGATTGGGCGAAAGGTTGAGCGTCTGCCCGTGCAGGCCGCTGCGGCGGAGGTAGGAAAAGGCGACGTTCATGCGGCGGCTTCTCCGGGGCGAAACTGCAACTCCGGCAGGCGGGCGCGCACGGCATCGGTCAACTCGGGACGGGCGGCGAGCAACGTCATCACGGCTGCGAGCCCGGCGCGCATCTCGGGCCCGCGCACGGAGCGCACGGCGACGGCGAGCACGGGGAGGAGCTTGGGCGCGCTGGCGGGTTCGCACGCGATGGCGGCCGCGAGATCGCGCACGGCCTTGAGTTTCTGCCGGCCACCACGGTGCACGCCGAGCAGCACGGCGCACCAGACGGGCGCGAGTTGGTCGGCGGTGAGCGCGGGCATTTTCAAGCGCAGCGCGAGGTGATCGATCAGTTGCAGGCGCAGATCCTCGAACGGGGTTTCGGTCAGGCGACTCCAAAGGATAGGATCGTCGTAGGCGGCCGTGTCGGGCTTCAGCCAGGCCCACGCGGCGTCGCGGATTTCCTGGCTGAGACTGTCGAAGAAACGGGAGACAAGGCCGAGGTCGTAATGACCGCGCGAACCGACATGCCCCAGCGCCCAACGCGCGAGTTCGGCGGCGACCGCGGCGCAGCGTGCGCCGGCCAGTGGGCCGAGAGCGGCGTGATCGGCTGCCAAGAGGGTGCGCGCCGTAAGCAGGCCGACGCCGAGCCGCGCCACGGGCACGGGCTGGACGCAGGCGAGATCGACGCACTGTGCGAGCGTGAGGCGTTCGCTGGTCACGTGGCGCTTGAAGGCGGCGCACACGGTGTCGAGCGCGGCGACATTGCGCGTCCCGAGCAGGCGCAGCCACGTCGCGAGGGGAAGCGTGGCGAGGCCCGGGTGGGCGGCGAAGAGATCGGCGCCGAAGACCTGCACGCGTTCGTCGGCGTGATCGAGCAGCGGGAAAATTTCCTCCACGGTGAACTCAACCGGCACGCGCGCGCTGACCGTGCGGAGGAGATCCATCGCCCAGAGTCGGACGAGCTGCGCACGCGCTTGGGAGACGAGGCCGAGCAACAGGTGGAGAGCCGCGGGGGTTTCCCAGGCAGGCGCGAATCGTGGGGAGGCGCGCAGCTCGGCGAGGGTGCGGCCGGGCTTGAGCCGCAAATGCACCGGCGTGAACTCAAGCACGTCGGAGCCGCGAAAGCAGATGTTCAACAGCGCCCAGCTATCGAGAATGTTTTCCCCTTTGGCCAAATCCTCGTCGTCGTAGCGACGGAGCGCGGGCGCGATGGCGGCGGGGAAATCGGCCGGGCGCGCATAGCCGAGCCAGCGAAAATAGCGCCACGCGCGTCGGCGCAGGTAGTGACGCGTGCGATTGGTGAAGAGCCGGCCCGATACGACGCGCTGGCCGCGTTGCGAGATCACGGTGCGCACGCCGGTCTTGGGATGCTGGAGCGACTGCGAAACCTCGCGGGGCAGCACGTCGCGCGGGCTGGCGAGATAGTCTTCCTCGAGAGCGGTGCGACTGGCGCGATCCCAGCGATATCGCGTGCGCCGCGCCCGACGCACAAGCGTGTCGAAGGCGACGAGGAAGGCACCGAGGAGTTCGTCGTCACGCCGGGCTTCAGCCGCTTTGAAGAGACGTTTCACGAGCGGCTGATGCCCGGGAACATCGAGCGGCAAATCGAGGTAGGCGAAAATCTGGGCGCGGGCCCATGGGCGCGGATCGGCTTTCCAGCGGTCGGCGAGGGCGGCGAGAACTTTGGGTTGCTCGACCTGGCGCAGTGCGGCGATGAAGCGCGCGTCCTCCCCGGCGAAACACTCGTCCATCAGAAGGATCGAGCTGCGGGGATAGGGGGAGGGTTGGGCCATAAAAGCTCGGAAAGCTTCGGGGTGGGGAAGCGGCGGCGGGAGTGTTTTGCGCGCGCTGCGACAGGCAAGACTCGAATGGACCTGAGGCCGTTTTTTGGGCGCTCGTTTCTACATCTCCGAAATCCATGTCGCTCGTTTGTCTTTGAACTCCGCGCCGTGCACGCGGAGGTAGGCCAGCTCCACGCCTTCGCGGGCGGCGCGCAGCAGCAGGCACCCGCGGCTCATGTCGCCCCGGCCCACGATTTCGCCCGATTCGACCCGAGGGAGACGGGGCAGTTCAACGCCATGACAATTCCCTGACAACTTGGTGACCAGTCGCTGACAAGTGGCGCGGCGTTTTGTGGTTCACTGCATCCGTCCCAAACGGATCCACCATGAAACATCATCCCTTGTTCTCCTTCGCGGCCGCGCTCTTCAGTGCGGTGTCGCTCGTCCCACTCGTCGCTTGCGCCAAGTCCGATCACGATCCCGTCCGCCTCCGCGTCGAACTCGATCGCTCGACGCTTCCCGCCGGCTCCACCGAGCGCGCCATCGTGAAAATCGCCTTCGACGCGCCGCGTTTGCCGCGGCCTGAGGCGCGTCCGCCGGTGAATCTTACCTTGGTGCTCGACCACTCCGGATCGATGACTGGCGAAAAAATCCAACAGGCGAAACACGCCGCGATCGAGGCCGTGCGCCGACTGTCGGCGGACGACATTTTCTCGCTCGTGATCTTCGACAACAATGTGGACACGCTCATCCCGGCCCGCCGCGTCGGTTCAGGTGACGCGATCGAAGCGCAGATCCGCTCGATCGGTCCCGGTGGTGGCACTGCGATCTACGCGGGCGTCACCCAGGGTGCTTCGGAACTGCGCAAACATATCGAGGACCGGCGCTATGTTCATCGTCTCATTCTGCTCTCGGACGGCTTGGCCAACGTCGGCCCGAGCACGCCCGACGAACTCGGCCGGCTCGGCTCTGCGCTCGTGCAAGAAGGTATTTCAGTCACGACGATGGGGGTGGGCCTCGACTATAACGAGGACCTGATGGCGCGCCTCGCGCAGCGCAGTGACGGCAACACCTACTTCGTGGCTTCGAGCGGCGACCTGCCGAAAATTTTCAACACCGAGCTCGGCGACGTCCTCAACGTGGTCGCGCGCAGCGTCCAGCTCACGATCGAGTTTTCCGACGGGGTGCGTCCGCTGGCGTTTGTCGGGCGCGAAGGCGTGATTCGCGGACAAAGCGGCGAGCTGACGTTGAACCAACTCTATGGCGGGCAGGAGAAATTCGCCCTCGTTGAAGTCGAGATTACCTCAGCTCGCGCTGGTGAAAAGCGCGAGATCGCCAAAGCGAGTCTCAGTTTTGAGGATCCGCTCACGCAGCGTCGCCTCACGACCCAGGCACAAGGCTCGGTGAGCTTTAGTGAGGATAGGCGCGAGGTCGTGGCCTCCGCCAATGCCAAAGTGCAGGCCGACTACGCGGTCAACCTCACCGCTCAGGCCAAGGACTCCGCGGTCGTGCTCGTCGATTCGAACCGCCGCGATGAAGCCGCAAAGCAACTCCGCGCGCGCAACGCCGAGCTCAAGAAAATGGCGACCACCTACAACAACGCCGCCGTGCTGAGCGTCGTCGAAAGCAACGCGAAGGAAGCCGACCGCCTCGAACGCGACGGCTTGGATAACGTCGCGCGCAAATCCTACCGCGCTGAAAATGCGCAGACCCGCAGCCAGCAGACCTCGGGGAGCTATAGCCGGTGAGTCACGCGGTTTGGGCCAATGGAGGCGGGGTGCCCTCACCCCGCAAAACGTCGCAGGTAGGAAACGTTGCTCGCGGGGTG
>JANYBX010000477.1 GCA_025360615.1 Opitutia bacterium | reverse complement strand
TCCGATGCCGAGGACACCGGTGCCGGCGGTGTAGCTGGCGCTGATGTTGCCGAAGGTCGGCGCGCTCGTGTTGGTGAACGCGAGGGTGTCCTCGGCGGTCTGCAAATTGGCAGTGATCGAGACGGTGCCGCTGGCGAGCGTGATGCTGTCGGCGTCGGTCACGGTGACGGTGCTGTCGATGACGACGGGCGTGGAGGCGACGTTGTTGCCCTCGGTGAACGCGGTCGTGCCGACGGAGGTGGTGACGACGGGTGAGGCCCCGACGCCGCTGACGGTGATGCCGTTGCCAGTGAGGTCGGCGACGACGACGGCGGTCGCAGCACCGGCGGCCCAATCCTCGGCGGCGGCCAGATTGTAGGTGACCGAGCCGACGGAGCTAGCGCCGTTTTTATTGGTGCGGGTCGTGAGCGCCGCGATGTCGGTGGAGTTCAGCGTCACGGAGAACGACGTGCCGCTGGTGATTTCCACGCTGGTGGTGGTCAGCGTGTAGGCGGTGGAATCACCGCTGATGGAGAGTTTGGAGACGTCGATGTCGTTGGTCGCGCCAGTGAGCTTGAGGAAGCCGGTGCCGGTGACGACGAGGGCGCCGGTGGAGGCGTTGTAGGTGGCGCTGGTGATGGTGGGAGCGGCGACGTTTGAGACGGTGATGCCGTTGCCGGTGAGATCGGCGATGACGACGGCGGAATCGGCGCCGGTATTCCAGTCCTCGGCGGCGGCGAGGTTGTAGGTGGTGGCGCCGGTGGAGCTGGTGCCGTTTTTGTTGAGGATCTGGTTCACCGCGGCGAGGTCGGTGGCGCTGAGCGTGACGGAGAAACTGGTGGCGCCGGTGATTTCGACGCTGGTGGTGGTGAGCGTGTAGGTTGAGCCGCCCTCGCCGGTGAGGGTGAGCTTGGAGACATCGATGTCGTTGGTCGCGCCAGGGAGCTGGAGGAAGCCGGTGCCGGTGACGACGAGGGCGCCGGTGCTGGCGTTATAGGTGGCGCTGGTGATCGTCGGGACGGGGACGTTGCTGACGGTGATGGCGTTGGTGGCATCGGCGATACTACCGCCGGTGATGACGCTGTCCCAGTCGTCAGCCGCGGCGAGATTGTAGGTCGTGCCGCCGACCGAGGAGGAGCCGTTTTTATTGAGCAAGGCCGCTACGGCGGGGATGTCCGCGCCGGCGAGCGTGAGGGTGAAGCTGGTGGCGCTGGTCACTTCGACATTGCCCGTGGTGGAGAGCGTGCGCGTGGCTCCGCCTTCGCCGGTAATCGTGAGCGTGGAGACGGTGATGTCGTTGGTCGCGCCGATCGTCTTGACGAGGTTGGTGCCGGTGACGGCGAGCACGCCGGTCGACACATCGAAAGTGGCGGAGGTGATGGTCGGGGCGGTGACGTTGGAGACGGTGACGGCGTTGCCGGTGAGGTCGGCCGACGAAGTGGTGGTTTGATCCCAGCTGGCGGCGGCGGCGAGGTTGAAGGTGGTGGTGTCAACCGCGGAGGTGCCGTTCTGGTTCAGGATGCCGTTAACGGCGAGTTTGTCGGCGGTGTTGAGCGTGACGGAGAAGGCGGTCGAGCTGGAGGCCGTGACGTTGGGGGTCGTCAGCGTGTAGCTACCGCCCTGACCGGTGAGGGAGAGCTTCGAAACGTCGATCGTGTCGCCGCCGACGATGTTGGCGGCGGTGGCAGCGAGGATGCCGGTGCTGGCGTCGTAGGTGGCGGAGGCGATGCTGGGGGGGGCGTTCGACACCGTGATGGCGTTGGTCGCATCGGCGATACTCCCGCCGGTGACCACGCTGTCCCAGTCGTCGGCTGCGGCGAGATTGTAGGTCGTGCCGCCGACCGAGGAGGTGCCGTTTTTATTGAGCAAGGCCGCCACGGCGGCGATGTCCGCGCCGGCGAGCGTGAGGGTGAAGCTGGTGGCGCTGGTCACTTCGACATTGCCCGTGGTCGAGAGCGTGCGCGTGGCCCCGCCCTGGCCGGTGAGGGTGAGGGTGGAGACGGTGATGTCGTTGGTCGCGCCGATCGTCTTGACGAGACCGGTGCCGGTGACGACGAGCACGTTGGTCGAGCCGTCGAAGGTGGCGGACGTGATGGTGGGCGCGGTGACGCTGGAGACGGTGACGGCGTTGCCGGTGAGATCGGCAGCGGAGCCGGCGGTGGAATCCCAGCTGGCGGCGGCGGCGAGGTTGAAGGTGGTGGTGTCAACCGCGGTGGTGCCGTTTTGGTTCAGGATGCCGTTAACGGCGAGTTTGTCGGCGGCGTTGAGCGTGACCGAGAAGGCGGTGGCGCTGCTGGCAGTGACATTGGCGGAGGTTAGCGTGTAGCTGCCGCCTTGACCAGTGAGGGAGAGCTTGGAGACGTCGATGGTGTCGCCCGTGGTCATATCGACGGCGGTCACGGCGAGGATGCCGGTGGAGGCGTTATAGGTGGCACTGGTGACGGTGGCGCTGGGCGCCTGAGCGGCCGCGACCGTGAAGGACCTCAGCGACAGGTTTTCGTTGTTCGAGTTGTTGAAGGTGAAATGGACCCTGAAAGAGGTGATATTCACTCCGGTAAACGCGCTGGTCCAGGCACCGGAATAATTGTCTGCGCCGGCGGTGCCGGTCACCGGACTGGAGCTCAGGTTGATCGTGCCGCCCCCGAGAATGTTGGCGGTGAGATAGACGTTCCAAACGCCGCTGGTGATAAATTCCTGAAGAGTGACCGCGCTCAGCTCGAATGAACCCACGGTCGTGTTGTTGGCAGAGACCGTGATCGTGGAAGTGCCCGTGGTCGCGCCGGTGAGGAAGGCTCCGGTTGCGTCCTTATCGACCGAGATGCTGCCGCTGACGATGTAGTCGGCGCTCGAAACGGTCGCTCCGCCATCGGTGAAAGCCCCCGATCCGACATCCTGCACACCGGTGGAGGCGGCCAAGGAACGGGCGACTCCCAAGGTGAAAAACAGCGCGATGGCTTGCGCGAAAAAGAGCGGGCGTGAAGTGGACATGGCAGGAGGTGCGAACGAGGGGGGAAAGAGACTCGCCCGCACCCTGACGCAGGGCACGAGCGAGTGAATAATCGGAACCTTTACAGGTGATTCGGGCGTTTAGTTGCGCGATGGGAAGATGCCCTCGAGCGCGATGATGAAGTTGATCCCCAAGTAAGGGGGGAGGAGGGGAATGGGCTGGCTGCCACCCGCCGCCGCCACGGTGATCGCGCCGGTTCCGGTGACAGCGACGCCGGCGAGGGAGCCGGTTGCAGCAGCGGGAGCAGCGTAGGAGTTGACCAAGGTTGGCGCAGAGCGACTCGGGACTTCGGCTTGCGCCAGAATATTGCCCACGGGATTGAGATCGGTGGCTTGAGCGGCGGCGGCGGCGACGGTGACGGCCAGCGCGGTCCCGCCCGCAGGATTATACGTCGCGACGTGGGTATGCGCCGGCATCTGGTTCGACGTGAGCGTGGCATTGGCCGCGCCGCCGACTTCGCCGATCACAACCGGTGACAATCCCGGGCCGGCGCCCTGGCCGGTAGGAACGCGACCGCGGAGGTCGGGCAGGGCGAAGTTTGTCACGCCGTCGCCGCCGTAGGTCGTGCCGAGGAGGCTGAAGAGCGCGCTGTTTGAAGCGATGGCCAAGATCTGACCGCTGCAAAATTGCCAGCCGCGAGGGGCGAAGTTGCCGCCGAACATTCTGATTTCTCCGAGGAATGGGTCTGACATGTGGGTATCTCCTGTTTTTTGGTTTTAGTTGGCTCCTGGAATAGGGGCACAAAATGGGTTTTGGGCGGGGTGGGGTGAGGTTCGGCCGAAGCGGTGGGTCGCCCCCAAAGCGAAATCTTTCGCAATAAGGGGCCACGCCCGACGATTTTTCGGCGCGCGCCCGGGCGGGACGGACGATGCGATTGCCAGCGCGGGCGGAAAATGAACTATGCGCCGCACGCTCCCATGGCCGCCGCTCCCGCTTTCGTCCTGCGCCCCGCTAAGCCCGGCGACGAGGCGTTTTTGTTCCGGCTGTATGCGGACACGCGGGCCGAGGAGCTGGCGGGGTGCGGCTGGCCGGCGGCGCAGTGGGAGGCTTTTTTGCGGCAGCAGTTCGCCGCGCGGCGCAGCGGCTACGCGACGGCTTTTCCGCGCGCGGAGCACAGGGTCGTCGTCGCGGGGCGCGAGCCGGTCGGGGCGCTGATCGTGAACCGCACGCCGGAGGAAATTCGCGTGGTCGATCTCGCGTTGCTGCCGGCGAAGCGCGGGGCAGGGCTCGGACGGGAGTTGTTGGAAAAACTGATCGAGGAGGCGCGGGCCACCGGCCGGCCGCTGCGGTTGCAGGTCTTGAAGACGAACCGGGCGGCGCGGCTCTACGCGCGGCTCGGGTTCGCGCCGACCGGCGAGAACGGGCTCCACTTGAAAATGGAATGGCGCGCAGGCGCGTGAGCGCGGCTGAATTTCGGCGCGCCGGAAAAGTTTGTTTGAGCCGGCGCTTTCCGGCCGGAAGAGTGCGGCGCCATGCAACCCAGCTTTCGGATGTCCCCGAGTTTCGACGCGGTGCGCCTGCAGGCGGATCTCGACGGATTGGTCGCCCGCGATTTCGTGCCGCATTTCAACACGCGCTACTATCAGGGTGACTGGAGCGCGGTGCCGCTGCGCTCCGTCGGCGGCATCGAGGGCAACATCTACCCCGATCCCACGGCCAAAAAATCCTTCGCCGACACGCCGCTGCTCGCGCGCTGCCCGTATGTGAAGGAGGTGCTGGATTTTTTCACCTGTCCGCAACAGGCCGTGCGTTTTCTCCGCCTGAAAGCCGGCTCCGTCGTGAAGGAGCACACCGATCTCGACTTGGGCTTTGAGGATGGCGAGGTGCGGCTGCACATCCCGGTGCGCACGAATCCCGACCTGGTCTTCATGCTCGGCGGCGCACGCGTCGTGATGCATGAGGGCGAATGTTGGTATAACAACTTCAATCTCCCCCACAGCGTGGACAACCGCGGCTCGACGGATCGCATTCATCTGGTGATCGACTGCGTGGTGAACGACTGGATGCGGGAGTTGCTGCTGGCCGACGCGGCGAAGGCGCTGGCGGGTTCGGCGGCGTCGGCCTGAGCGGAGCGGAGCGATTCGAGCCGTTCGTGGGGCTCGCGGAGCCAGGTCTCGACCAGCCGGTGGATTTCCGCGCCGGCCTCGCGCTGCTTGGCCGCGCGATCATCGGCGTGCGCGAGCGAGGGGGTTTTGGCATCGGCGAGCGACGCGCGTCGCATCCGCGCGAGATCGCCGGCGGTCCACGCGACGCCGAAAAAATCGCCGAGCGATTCCCACAGCACTGCGGGGAGCTGTGTGAAGTTGACCAGCCGACCGTGCCCGAGCTGCCCATGCATCGCGGCTGCCACGGAAATCCGCGCCAGCACGCGGGCGGAATACTCGTCGAGTGACATTTGTGCGACGATGGCCGGATCGAGATCGAAGCGCTGCGGATCGACCAGCCCGGGAACCATCTGCGAGCCGCGCTGGCGGTGCTGCGCGACCATGATCTCGACGGGATCGCGGTAGAGAAAAACCCAGGGCACATCGGGAAACGCCTCGAGGATCAGCGGCAGCTCGAGCGCGTGCCAGCTGTCGAACTTGATGAAGAGATAACGTTCGTCGCGATGGCGCGGCCGGCCGAGGACGCGGACCAGACCGCGAAGCTGCGCGAGGCGCCGCGCGTGCGTAAGACCGGGATCACGGCGCTGGGCGACGAGGAGCTGGTCAAGCGGCGGAGCCTCGGAGATGACGAGATTTTGCGGGAGCGCCGCGAGCACTTGCGCGGCGAGAGTCGAGCCGCAGCGCGAGAGGTGAAAAATAAACCCGCGCGGTGGCAGCGCGGTGGGATCGTCCTGCAACGCCTCAAGGGCCGCGAGCGGCGTCTGTCGGCGAAAGAGCAGCCGCGCGGGATCGCGGAGCGCCTTGGAAATCGTCTGCTCGAAAAACGGCTCGGTGAAGCGCGCGTCGCCGAGGCGACACCACTCCACCTGCGTGCCGGTGGGCCGCGAGGCGATGGCGACGGGTGTCCAGCCGGTGAGATCGGCGCAGCTCAAGCGAGGCTCCTTTCGGCGGGCGGTTCGCAACGCGGCGCGCACGTCGCCTCCGCTGAACTGCAAGCCGCGCGCGGCCCCGAGTTCGACGGCGAGGGCCGCGAAGGCGTCGGTCGTCGGGGAGTCTTGCAGTAGCGCGAAAAGCTCGGCGTCATCCACCACGAGTTGGTGAAAGGCGACGAAGGCCCCGGCTGGATCGGAGACGGGCGCAGCCGGACGAGGGGTTGAGGACATGGTGGGTGGAGCGCGGGGAAAGACGAGCGGAAGATCCATTCTTCGTCGCCCAGACTGGCGGTTAGGGGAAATACGATTCAAGCGTCGGGACTACTCGAATTCAGGTAGTCATACCCGATGCGGCCCGGGGCGGGTTTCCCGTTTGACCCTCGGGGCGGGGCGTTTAGTTAAACCGGTCCTGCGGATGAACCGGGTCCATATCAAAACCTACGGGTGTCAGATGAACGAGCGCGACAGCGAGGCGGTCTCGGCGATGTTGCGTGCGCGGGGCTACCGGATGGTGGCGAGCGAGGACGACTGCGACGTGCTGCTGCTGAACACGTGCAGTGTGCGCGATGCGGCGGAGCAAAAAGCGATCGGGAAGGCGGCTTATCTTTCGCACCGCAAGAAGCGGCAGCCGGACTTCGTGATCGGGATTCTGGGCTGCATGGCGCAGAACCGCGGGGCCGAGCTGCTGGATAAGTTGCCCGACGTGGACCTGATCGTGGGCACACAGAAGTTTCACCAAGTGCCGGATTACTTGGACAATATCCGCGCGGCGCGGGCGGCGGGCGTGCCGATCAGCAGTAGCATCGTGGACATCGCGGAGGAGGCCGGCTCGCAAAACACGATTCGCGATCACGTGCTGGCGCAGGATGTGGCGGCGGCGAGTGGCGGAGTGGGGGAGGAAATCGCGCCGCAGGTGAGCGCGTTTGTTTCGATCCAGCAGGGGTGTAACATGGATTGCGCGTTCTGCATCGTGCCGAAAACGCGTGGCGACGAGCGGTCGCGCCCGATGGACGACATCGTGGCCGAGTGCCGTGCGCTGGCGAATCGCGGGGTGCGCGAAGTGACGTTGCTCGGGCAAATCGTGACGAGCTACGGCCGCCGCGACTACGTGCATACCGACGGGATTTCGCCGTTCGTGCAGTTGTTGGAAAAAGTTTCGGCGATCGAGGGGATCGAGCGGATTCGGTTCACGTCACCGCATCCGCGCGGGTTCAAGCAGGACCTCGTCGAGGCTTACGGTCGGCTGCCGAAGCTGTGTGGTTACGTTCACCTGCCGATGCAGTCGGGGAGCAACCGCATCCTGCGCGCGATGAACCGGCCTTACACGCGCGAGCGTTATCTGGAGATCGTCGATTCGCTGCGCGCGGTGCGGCCGGACATGTATTTCTCGACAGACATCATCGTGGGCTTTCCCGGCGAAACAGAGGAGGATTTCGCGGAGACGCGCGAACTTTTCGGGCGGGCGAACTACGACATGGCCTACATTTTCAAATACTCGATCCGCACCGGCACGCCCGCCGCGACGCTTGGCGACCAGATTCCCGACGAGGTGAAGGAGGCGCGCAACGCCGAGCTGCTCGGGCTGCTTCAGCAAAATTCCCTGCGCCGCACGGCGACGCTGATCGGCACGGTGGAGGAGGTGCTCGTCGAGGGGCGGGACAAAACCGGCGAGCGCTTCATGGGGCGGACGCGGGGTAATCGCGTGTGTGTGTTCGACGCGAATCCGCGGCTGATCGGGCAGCTCGTGCCGCTGAAGATCGAGCGGGCGAGTGTGAGCACGCTGTATGGCGAACTGGCATTGGCGGGAGTGGAGGGTTGAAGCCGGCGAAATCCATGAAAGGCCTGAAAGAATTTATTCCCAATGGGTCCAATCACCTGAGGTTTCCCCGCCTTTCGCGGTGCCAGAGGCAACCGGGACAGGCTTGGTTGGCTGTAGGAGCGGCTTTACGCCGCGATTCTGAAAAACCCTCGCGGCTAAAAGCCGCTCCTACAGTTTCG
>JANYBX010000473.1 GCA_025360615.1 Opitutia bacterium | reverse complement strand
TCTCGTCGAAGAGGATGTCGCGCATCGGCTCGAGGATGTGTGGTTGAAGCCGAGCGCGAACTCGCCGATGTAGCGCGCGCCCGCGTCGCTATCGAGAATTTCGTTCAGGCGCTTCGTGTTGCTCGAGGTCGCCTCGACGATTTTGCCCTGCTTGAAGACGAGCCGGATGTTGTCGAACGACGCGCCGAGATAAACCGTGGGCGCGTTATACTGGATCACGCCCTCGACTGAATCCTTCACCGGGCACGAGAAAACTTCGCCGTCGGGGATGTTGCGGATGCCGCCGCAGGGTTGCGCGCCGATGCCCTTGATCGAGAATGCGAGGTCGGTGCCCGGGCCCTTGATCTGCACACGGTCGGTTTTGCCCATGAGATCGGCGAGCGCCTTCATGCCCGGCACCATGCGGCCGTAGTCGAGCGTGCAGACCTTGAAATAAAAATCCTCAAACGCCTCCGTGCTCATGCCCGCCTGCTGCGCCATCGCGCCTGTCGGCCAGCGGAGCACGACCCACTTGGTCTTGCCGACGCGGTGATCCAGCACGGGCTTCATCAGGCGCGAGACGAGCTGCACTTTCGCGGAGGGCACGTCGGAGCTCTCGAAAATGTTTTCGGAACCGCGCAGCGCGATGTAGGCGTCCATTTTTTGCATCCGCGCGAGTTCGACTTCGGCGTGCGGGGCGAACTGCGCTTCCTCGGCGCCGAGCAGGAGTTCGCGCGTCACCCGGGCGCGGTGGATCTGCACGTAGGGGTGGGCCCCGCGGGCGCGGGCGGCGCGGACGAGCGCGATGACCATCGCATCCGGCACGTCGAAAGCGTCGATCAACACGCGTTCGCCTTTTTCAAGCGCGGTGGAAAACCCAGCCAAGCCTTCGGCGAGCTGAGTGAAGCGGGGATCGATAATCATGTGCCGAAAACCTAACGCGACGCCCGGCGCACGCGGCAAGGGGGAACTGTCGTCAACCGGGTAAGTTAATCGTAAGGTCTAGATCGGCGACGCACTGCCGCCATTTTGCGGAAAGCAAATGCGGCCCACGGCTTCGTCGAAATCCGCCGCGCCGCGGATGATGTCGATTTCCAGCCGCAGGTAATAGAGCGGCAGCGGACACAGGCGGGTCTCGACGATGCGCACGGCGTCCTTTTCCGTCGTGATGAGGCAGTCCGCGCCGGCCCGTTGCGCCGCCGCAAACAACTCCGCGAGATCTTCCTCCTCGTAGCGGTAGTGATCCATGAACCGCTCGCGCTCCATGATGAGCGCGCCGAGGTCGCGTAAAAATTTCTCGAAGCTCTCCGGCGTCGCGATGCCGGAAAAGGCGAAAACCTTCCGGCCTTTCAGCCACGCGAGCGGCTCGCGCGCACCGGTGGCGTCGGCCGCCACGCCGAAGCGCTGCAAATACTGCGGCCGGTGCGCGCACTCGATGATGTCGGCCGTGGGGTTGTGCTCGCGGATGAGCGCCTCGAGTTCGGCGTCGCGTTGGCCGTTCGACTTCGTGAGAAAAATGTAGCTCGCGCGGCTGAGGTGCTTGATCGGCTCGCGGAGCGTGCCGCGCGGCAGCAGGTGGCCGTTGCCAAACGGATTCGTTTTGTCGACGAGGAGCAGGTTGAGCCGGCCCTTGAGCGGGAGATATTGGAAACCGTCGTCGAGGATCAGCGTGTCGCAGCCGAAGCGCTTGATCGCGTAGGCACCGGATTTCACGCGGTTTTTGTCCACGAGCACGACGACGCCAGGGAGATTCCGTGCGAGCATGTAGGGCTCGTCGCCCGCCTGTTCGCTGTCGAGCAGCACGCGCTCGCCATCGCTCACGATGCGCGGCGGCGACTCTTCCGTGTGCGTGAGCTGGAAGCCCCACTTTTGCCAAAACGGCGGAGCCTTGCTCTTGTAGCCGCGGCTGAGGATCGCGACTTTGCGCCCGCGATCGCGCAGTGCCCGGGCAAATTTTTCGACGACTGGCGTCTTGCCCGTGCCGCCCACGGTGAGGTTTCCCACCACCACGACAAGGCAGCCGAGCGGCTGATCGTGCAGCACGCGTTTCCGATAGAGCCACAGCCGCAACTGCACGATGCCGTTGAACAGCCATGACAGTGCCTGCAAAAACGCCCCGTATAAACTCGCTCCCGCGTCCGCTCGCCGGTCGAGCACGATGTCGACGGTGTAGAGTTCGAACGCGCGGATTTTTTTCTTCAACCAAGGCAGCGGCATGGGACGGTGACCGCGATGAAGGTTGACGCCCCCGATGGCGTAAACTGTTTTTCCAGCCGGCTACGCGCCCACACCTATGAGCTACAAACTCTTCATCCCCGGCCCCATCGCCGTCTCCGAAAAAACGCTCCGCGCCATGGCGCAGCCCATGATCGGTCACCGCAGCACCGATTTCGTCGCGCTCTATAACTCCATTCAGCCGGAGTTGCAGGCCCTCGCCTATACCAAGGATCCCGTCTATCTCTCGACCAGCAGTGCGTTCGGCTCGATGGAAGGCGCGCTCCGCAATCTTGTTAAAAAGAAAGTTCTTACCTGCATGAACGGCGCCTTCGCCGACAAGTGGAACGACGTCGCCCTCCGCTGCGGCAAGCAGGCCACCGCGCTCAAGTTCGACTGGGGCCAGCCCGTC
>JANYBX010000449.1 GCA_025360615.1 Opitutia bacterium | reverse complement strand
CCCTACCTGCCGCTCACGCGCCCGACTCTCGACGAGGAAACCATCGCCGGCGTCGTCGAGGTGCTGCGCTCGGGCTGGATCACTTCCGGGCCGAACGTGAAGGCCCTCGAGGGAAAACTCTCCGAGTATTTCGGCGGCCGGCCGGTGCGCGTGTTCAATTCCGGCACTTGCACGATGGAGATCGCGCTGCGCATCGCGGGCATCGGCGCCGGCCACGAAGTCATCACCACGCCGCTCTCGTGGGTCGCGACAAGCAACGTCATCCTCGAGGTCGGCGCGAAGCCCGTCTTCGTCGAGATTGATCCTGTCACGCGCAACCTCGATCTCGACTGCGTCGAGGCCGCAATCACGCCCGCAACGCGCGCGATCATCCCGGTCGATCTCGCCGGCCTGCCCGTGGATCGCGACCGGCTCTACGCCATCGCGAACAAGCACAATCTCCGCGTCGTCGAGGATGCCGCGCAGTCGATGGGCACGACCTGGAAAGGGAAACGCATCGGCTCCTTCGGGGATTTCGTGTCGGTGAGTTTTCACCCGAATAAAAACATCACGACCATCGAGGGCGGCTGCCTCGTGATGAACACCGACGCCGAGGCGAAACTCGCCGAGCAATACCGCCTGCAAGGCGTGGTGCGCTCCGGCTTTGACGGCATGGAAGTCGAGGTCGTCGGCGGAAAATTTAATCTCACCGATGTCGCCGCGCGCGTCGGGCTCGGGCAGTTGCCGCATCTCGACGAGTTTAACTCCAAGCGCCGCGAACTCGCCCGCGCCTACTTCGAGGAGTTCGCCGCGCGCGGAGCTGCGGCGCTCGGACTGGGGCTGCCCGTCGCCGATTTCGCGCAGAGCAACTGGCACATGTTTCAAGTCGTGCTGCCCGCCGCGCGGCTGACGCTCACGCGCGCCGAGGTGATGGGAAAACTCCACGCGGCGGGCATCGGCACCGGCGTGCATTATCCGCCGATTCACCTCTTCGCGATTTATCGGCGGCTGGGTTGGAAAGAAGGCGATTTTCCGCAGGCCGAGTCGGTGTGCCGCAGCATCCTCACGCTCCCGCTTTTCCCGACGATGACGCGCGCGGATATCGTGCGCGTGGCGGAGGCGCTCGTGACTCTGCTTTCAAACCACCAGCGATGAACTCTCCGACTGTAGGAGCGGCTTTACGCCGCGAAGTTTGGAGGTTTTGCTCGGGCACCCAATCGCGGGGTAAACCCGCTCCTACAGCTCGGATTCGCCAGCCATGACTTCCCTTCCGCTCTCGATCGTCATCCCCGTTTACAACGAGGAGCTGAACCTCCCCACACTCTTCGCGCGGCTCTACCCGGCGCTCGATGCGCTGGGAAAACGCTACGAAATCATCTTCACGAACGACGGCTCGCACGACCGCTCCATCGAGCTGCTCCGCGCCCAACACGCCGCGCGGCCCGATGTGACGCGCGTGATCGATTTCAACGCCAACTACGGCCAGCACATGGCGATCATGGCCGCCTTCGAGCGTGTGCGCGGCGACGTGATCGTGACGCTCGATGCCGACCTGCAAAATCCTCCCGAGGAAATCCACAAGCTCCTGGCGAAAATCGACGCCGGCCACGACTACGTCGGCGGCTACCGGTTGGAGCGGCAGGATTCGTTTTTTCGCACCTATGCCTCGAAGCTGATCAACTTCGTGCGCGAAAAAACCACGAGCATCGAGATGACCGACCAAGGCTGCATGCTCCGCGCCTACTCGCGCCCGATCATCGACGCCATCGTGCGCAGCGGCGCGATCAACACCTTCATCCCCGCGCTCGCCTACAGCTTTTCCGGCAACCCGGCGGAAGTCGGCGTGAAACACGAAGAGCGCCACGCGGGCGTGTCGAATTACTCCTTCTACAGTTTGATCCGGCTGAATTTTGATTTAATCACGGGCTTCTCGATCGCGCCGCTGCAATATTTCACGATGTTCGCGATGGCGTGTTCGGGTGGGAGTTTTGCGTTGGTGGCGGTGCTGCTCGTGCGCCGATTCATCTTCGACAACCTCGACCGCGATACCTTCGGTGTTTTTACGCTGCTGGCCTTTGTCTTGTTCTTCCTGAGCGTGGCGATGATCGGCATCGGCCTGATTGGCGAATACGTCGGCCGCACCTACCAAGTCGTCCGCGCGCGGCAGCGGTATCACGTAAAGGAAGTGCTGGAAACGAAGTGAAGGAGTTTGGCAGCGTGCCATGAAGAAACTCCTCATCGTCTCGCCGCATTTTCCGCCGATCAATGCGCCGGATATGCAGCGGGTGCGGCTCGCGCTCCCTTACCTGCGCGGACTGGGCTGGGAACCGACCGTCCTCGCCGTCGCGCCGGAGTTTATCGAGGGCGGGGTGCGCGATCCCTTGCTGGAGACAACCTATCCGGCCGACGTGCGCGTGATTCGCGTGCGGGGCATTTCCCCGCGGCGAACCCGCTGGGCGGGCTTCGGGAGTTTGTGGTGGCGCTGCGGTTTCGCCGTGGCGAAGGCGGGAGAAAAACTGCTGCGCGAGGAAAAATTCGACCTGGTTTTTTTCAGCACGACGCAGTTTGACGCGTTCAAGCTCGGACCGAAGTGGAAGCAGCAATTCGGCGTGCCCTACGTGCTCGATTACCAGGACCCGTGGGTGAACGACTACTATGAGCGCACGCGCACGCGTCCGCCGGGCGGCTGGCTGAAATTTACCCTGACGCAGTGGATGGCGAAGCGCGCCGAGCCGCGCGTGCTCCGCGAGGCGGCGGGCGTGATCGCGGTCTCGGATGCGTATGCGCAGACGCTCGCGCGGCAATATCCGTGGTTCGACGCGAAGCGCGTGCAGTTGCTGCCGTTCGGCGCCGCGGAGTCGGATTTCGCGGCCTTGGCAAAATATCGGCCGGGGCGACCGCTGGTGGATTTCGACGACGGAAATTTTCACCACGTCTATGCGGGGCGGTGCGGGCCGGACATGTCGTTTGCGCTCTCGGCCTTGTTTCGGGCGTTCAAACGTTACCGGGAAACGCATCCGGCCGAGGCGGCGAAAATCAAGTTTCACTTCATCGGCACCGATTATGCGCCGCCACCGTTGGGCCGGGAATGGGCGATGCCGGTGGCGCGCGCGGAAGGCGTCGCCGAGAGCGTCGATGAGCACTGCTACCGCGTGCCGTATTTCGACGCGCTGTATTACCTGCGCCGCGCCGATGCGCTGGTGGCGGTCGGCTCGAACGATCCCACCTACAGCGCCTCGAAGATTTTCCCCTACATCCTTTCGCGCCGGCCGATGCTGCTGATTTTCCACCAGAACAGCCTCGTGCTCCGGTTTGCGCAGTCGGCCTCGGTGGGGCTGCGTTTCAGTTTTGCCGGGCCGGAGGATATCGTGCCGCTGGCCGACGCCGTGCATCGGCGCTGGTTCGTCGAGGCGGAGCGAAAAACCTATGTGCCGTTCGACGAGGCGGCGTTCGCGCCGTTCACGGCGTCCGTGCTCTCGACGAAGCTCGCGGCGGTGTTTGACGCGGCGGTTTTGGCCCCGGATACATTCAGCCCAAAACCATGAGCAAGCCTCGCATTCTTTTTTTCGGTTACAGCGAAGTCGGCTACGCGTGCCTTTCCCTGCTGCTGGAGCGCGGGGACAACGTGGTCGCGCTCATCACGCACGAAGATAATCCCACGGAGAAAATCTGGTTCAAGACGCCCGCAGTCGCCGCACGCGACCGAGGTGTGCCGGTCTTCACGCCGGAAAGCGTCAACACGCCCGAGTGGCGCGAACGCATCGCGGCACTCCAGCCGGATTTGATCCTCTCGGTTTATTACCGGCACATGATCGGCACCAAGATCCTCGCGCTGCCGCCGCTGGGTGCTTGGAACATGCACGGCTCGCTGCTCCCGAAATACCGCGGCCGCGCACCGATCAACTGGGCCGTGCTCCACGGCGAGCCGCGCATCGGAATGACGCTCCATCGCATGGTGAAATCCGCCGACGCCGGCGCCGTCGTTGATC
>JANYBX010000377.1 GCA_025360615.1 Opitutia bacterium | reverse complement strand
CATCAACGTCACCGCGCAGGCGATCCAGACCTTCAAGCTCGGTGGCGAAGCGAAAATCGTGAACAACACCTTCTTCAACTACATCGACCGCGATACGTTTTCCTCCTACTACTACGCCTCGGTTCACAAGGATAATTACGGCCTCGAAAATCGCCTCCAGTATTTCGACAAGCTCGATCTCGGCGGCGGCATCACCGGAAATTTCGCGGCCGGTTTCTCCGTTCGCTATCAGTCCGTTTGGGCTGCGGACGATTTTTACCACGAGCCGATCAACTCCTGGGATCTCACGCGCGACGGCAATCTCAACCGCGTGCCCGCCGCCTCCTTCGGCGGCTATAACGCCTCCGTGCTCGTCCCCGGCTTCGGCCCGCGCGGCGTGCTGCCCGGCGTTTACGCCACGCCCGGCGCGAACTACCCCGTGGTTTTCCCCGGCGGCGTGTTCACCCAATACAACGGTGGCGGCAGCAGCAACGATTCACGCCTTCTCCAATTCGGACCTTTCTACCAACACGATTTTGTCTTCAGCAAAAGCTTCAGCCTCCTCGCCGGCGTGCGCGACGATTTCCTCAAGGTGAAGAACGTCGATCCCGTCCCGCCCCCGGGATTCGCCCCGGTGAGCGACTCGATCTCGGTCTCGCTGCCCAGTTACAACGCCAGCGCCATCTATAAAATCACCGAGCAGATCAGCGCCTACTACACCTACTCCTTCGCCACGTCCGCGGAGTCCGCGCTCGGCGGCGGCTATGCGTTTCTCGACACCAGCTACGGCGGCGACGCGCGACACTTCTACAAATTCCAATTCCAAAAGAAAAACCACCTCAACGAAATCGGCCTGAAAACCTCGCTCGCCGGCGGCAAACTCTTCGTCGGCTCGGCGATCTACAATCAGGATCAGACGTGGAACACCATCGACGGCAAACACCGCACGATCAAATCCAAAGGCTTCGAAATCGAGGCCAACTACCAGCCGAACAAGCAGCTCTTCGCCACCGTTTCCTACAGCTATTTTGACTCGAAGCAGCGCTACACCGGCTTCCTCGCCGATTCGATCGTATATAACAAACGCATCGGCTCCGCCGTCCCCGTCACGCCTGATTTTCCCAGCATCAGCGATGAATTCCAGCAGCCCGGCATGCCGAAGCACCTGCTCAATTTCCTCGTGAACTACAAATTCACCCCCGCGTTTTCCGCCTCGATCGGCACGGTCTTCACCGGTGAAATCATCACGAGCCAGGTCGGCAACGGCATCTCTGGTTTCGGCACCCCCGTCGTGCTCTCGGCCAATAAAATTCCGCATCAATACACCACGGACATCACCCTCTCCTACCGCTTGGCCCAATGGGACACCCGCCTGTCGCTCATGAACGTGACTGACCAGAAAAACTGGTCGGCCCCGAACCCCGGCTACGGCGACGGCTCAATTAGCGCCGAACTCCCCTTTCACGCTGAGCTGACCGTGGCCTACCGGTTCTGATTCCCACGCGATCGTCCGGAATTTTCCCGCCACCTTGTCTCATCCAGGCCGCCCGGTAAACCGGGCGGTCTTTTTATTTTCAACGGCTCGCCTCGCCCAGCATAATCCTTGTCGCCTTCGCGCTAACTCGCCGAGACTGCGCCCCGCGCATGAAGTTATTTTCGCTGCCCATCCTCCTCGCCGCCGCGCTCCTCAGCGTCGTCGTCACGATTCCCTTCCTGCCCTTCGCCGCTCCGAAATCGGAGCTCTTCCAATTCGAGGTCGCCGTCGACTCCTCGACCACGGCTGTCGCCCAGATCTACTACGACATCGGCCGCGGGCTCAACGAAACCGATTCCACCATCGTGCCGCTCGCGAAAGGCCCCCAGCGCCTCCAACTCGCCCTGCCCATCGGCACCTACCGCGCCCTGCGCTTCGATCCCGCCCGACGCGAGATCGCCCTCACCCTGTCGGACCCGCTCATCCGCACCTCCGATGGCGTCGTCGTGCGGCATTTCGCGCCGGCGGATTTCCAGGCCGAAAATCAAATCAAGGAACTCCGCGCCACGGCCGACTCGCTTCAGATCGTCACGGCCCGGGACGGGACGGATCCCAGTCTGCGGATCAACTTCCCCGCGCCCTTCACGCTCGCCGTGAGTTTCGCGGGCAATCTCCGCATCACTCTCGTCACCGCCGGTCCCGTGTTTCTGGTGCTCCTCTTTTTCGTGTGGGTGATCCGGCGCCAGCTCGCTCGCTGGCACAATCTTTGGACTTGGCTCATCTCCCACCCCACTCGGGCCGTCATGTTCTGCGCGGTGCTCGCGGTGGTCGTCAGCAGCTACCCCGTCGTCTTCCTCGGCAAAAGCATCGTCTCACCCAATCTCGGCACGATTCTGCTCTACGAAGATTACCCCACGTTGCCCGGCTACCGCGAACAGCGCACAACCGACGTCAAAGGGGCCGACATCGGCGCGATCATGTGGCAGCACATCCCGCTCTCGATGCTCCAGCGCCACGCGCTGCTCCACGACGGTGAGCTCCCGCTCTGGAACCGCTACAACTCCGCCGGCACCGTCCTCCTCGGCCAAGGCCAGTCGATGTTCGGCGACCCGCTGCATTTTTTCGTCATCCTCGCCGATGGTGCCGCATGGGCGTGGGACTTAAAATATCTCGCCGCCAAGTGGCTCCTGGCCTGCGGCCTCGGCCTCTGCGTGCTCCGCCTCACCCGCCATTTGCCCGCCGCGCTGCTTGTCGCCTTCGCGGCGGACTTCGTCGGTTTTTTCCCTTTTCGCGTCAACCACCCCGCGTTCTTCAGTTTCTGCTACGCACCGTGGATGCTCTATTGTTGGCTGCGCCTTGCCACCGCTCCGCGCCGGACGGGTGCCGCCCGCTGGGCCGCCGCCCTGCTGCTCGCCAATTGGACGATGCTCAACAGCGGCACCGCCAAGGAAGCCTACATGCTGCTCCTCACGCTCAATTTCGCCGGCGCGTGCGTGCTGCTGCTCGCGCCGCTCTCCGTCCGCGAACGGCCCGCGCGCTTCGCAATCGCCGCCTCGGCGGGCGTCATCTTCACGCTGCTCGCCGCGCCGGTGTGGATCACGTTTCTCGAGGCGCTGAACCAATCCTACACCGGCTACAATGCGCGCACCGCCTATCAGCTCCAGCCCAGCCTCGCCCTCGGTTTCTTCGACGAAGTTCTCCTCCGGCCCTTCTGGGAAGGCGAACGCGTCTACAATCCGTCCGCTAATTTTCTTCTGCTCATCGGCGTCATCGCCTTTCTCGTGCACCTCCGCGCGGCCGCCACCCACCGGCTCACCCGCGGCCTCGCGCTCGCCGCCTTGCTCCCGATCGCGGTCATCTTCGGCCTCATCCCGCCGCAGTGGATCGTGCAGCTTCCCTTTCTCGGCAACGTCGCCCATCTCGACAATTCCTTCGGCTGCGGCCTCATCCTGATTCTATCAGTGCTTGCGGGCGTCGGCTTCGCCACGGCCGCGCCCCGGCTCGGCCAATCCGAGGGTCGCGGCGATCTCGCCATCGGCGGGCTGCTGCTCCTCGCCCTCGTGTTTCCCTACATCGCGTTCACCCAGGTCGTCCAGCGCAGCACCTACTCGTATTTGCACTGGGGCGAGACGCTCCCTTACAGCCCGTTTGTCTGGGGCAGCCTCGCCGCCCTGCTCGCCGCCGCGATCGGTTTCTCGCTGGCGATGCGCCGCGTGCTCACCCGCGGACCAAGCACCGCCGCGCTCATCTTCGCGTTCACCTGCGTCACCGTCATGCTCTGGCGCCATGGCTGGCACGCGCGCGTCGGTTTCGAGGGACACGTCGTGATGCCCACCGTCCGCGCTGATTTCCACGCCAAATCCCCGGCCATCGCTGCGCTGCGGGCCGACCAGAAAGACGAGCCCGGCCGCGCCATCGGGTTCCACGGAAATCTTTTCCCCGGCTGGAACAACGCCTACCGCCTCGAAGGTATCTGCGGACCCGATGCGCTGATGAACCCCTACTATCGCGAACTCGTCGATGCCTGCGGCTTCAACCGCATCTGGGATTGGCGTATCTATGTTGAGTTTCCCACCTTCGCCGCGCTCCGCCCCTTCTACGATTTTCTCAACGTCCGCCATTATCTCGACTACAAGAGCGACCATGGACGCCAAGGTTCCGTCCTCACCTCGGTCTTCGACGGCGACCTCGATGTTTACCGCAGCGAAACCGCCTGGCCGCGCGCCTTCTTCACCGATCGTCTCGCCACCTACGCCAAGCCCGCCGACTTTGCGAAACTCGTGCAGACCGCCAACGGCCTCCCCCTTGCCGCGATGCAGGCCGGCGACCCCGCCATCCCCGCCCATTTTCCCGCCACCCTCGCCGACCGCGCCGCCACACCCGCGCGCAACTACCGGCTCACGACCAACACCACCGCCTTCGACATCGACGCCACCGGCCCCGGCATTGCCGTGCTCAGCGAAGCATGGCTCGCGCACGATTTTCGCGTCACCCTCGACGGCGAACGCGTCAACTACCTCCGCCTCAACCACGCCTTCAAAGGCATCGTGATTCCCAAGAGCGGCCGCCACCACGTCGAGTTCACCTACCACCCGCGGCATTTCAGCCTCGCCCTCATGTTCTCGGCCATCGGCGTGATCCTTCTCGGTGCCTCGGCCCTCGCGGTCTATCGCCTCGAAAAAAGGAATAGCCAACCGCCGCCCGCCGCCGCCAACGTGTGAGGGTGTCCGCCGTCCCGCCCGCACCGCTTAAGCTCTCCGTCGTCGTTCCCATCTTCAACGAGGCCGCGACCCTTCGCACCGCGCTCGACGCCATCGTCGCGAAGCAGCTCCCCCACTGGGAAATCGAACTCATCTTCGTCGAGAGCAACTCCACCGATGGCTCCCGCGCCATCGTCGAAACCTACCGCGAACGACCGCGCGTTACCCTCATCCTCGAGGACAAGCCCCGCGGCAAAGGCCACGCCGTCCGCGCCGGTTTCGCGAAAGCCACCGGCGACGTCCTTCTCATTCAAGACGCCGACCTCGAATACTCCCTCGACGATTACGCGAAACTCCTCGCGCCCATCGCCACCGGCGAACGCACCTTCGTCCTCGGCTCCCGCCACGGACCCGGCGACGGCTTCGCGATGCGCAAGTTCGACGACCAGCCTGTCGAGGCCTTCATCCTCAACTGCGCCCACTGGGGTTTCACGCTTCTCATCAATGCCTCCCTCGGCATCTGGCTGAAGGACCCGTTCACGATGTATAAGGTTTTCCGCCGCGACGCGCTCAAGGGAATCACCCTCACGTGCAACCGCTTCGATCTCGACTGGGAGCTCCTGATGAAGCTCATCCGCGCCGGCCACCGCCCGCTGGAGATTCCGATCAGCTACAACTCCCGCTCGTTCAAGGAAGGCAAAAAAGTCCGCATGATCCGCGACCCGCTCACCTGGCTCGTCGCCTGGGCCAAGTCGCGCTTCGGCCCGCTGTGAACAGCGTGCCTCAAAAATAGCATGTTCGATTCAGCCGATTGCGTCGCGTCTTCTCTGTGGTCCGCGAAGCTCGTTTTCAGATGAATCGCAAAAGCGAAAATTCCGAAGCTCCGACCGGTTCCCAGATAGCTGCACCTGAACAAGCCGGAACCTCGCCCGCCCGCCCGCCTCGGCCCGCGCGGTCGTCGCTTGCCGCACTGCGCGCGTGATGGCGGGAGCCACAGCGCACGTGGTGGGCCGTCGCGGCGGCTGCGGTTCTGCTCGTCCTTCGCAAGCCATGGGCCGTGAGCACGCCGCAACTCTGGGCTGAAGATGGCCCCGTCCATCTTCTGGAGAATGAAGCCTGGGGAGCGCGCGCTTTCTTCATCCCCCATCGCGGGTATCTGCATTTGCTGCCACGCCTGATCGCATGGATGGCGAGCCGCATGGCCGACGTCGCCTATTGGCCGGCGATTTATAGCGCAGCCGCTTTCTTCGTCGTGATCGCGCTGCTCCCCGCCTCGCCTCGCCGCAATTCGATTTGCCCGGCAAACCCTGGCTCGTGCTCTCCTTCGTCCTCGCCGCCCACACGGGCGAAGTTTGGTTCAACATCGCCAATCTTCATTGGCTGACGTCGTTTTTCCTCTTGCAGCAAGTCCTCATCACGCGGCCCAGCGGGTGGGCGCAACGTGTCGGCGATCTGGCGATCCTCGCTGTGATCGGACTCACCGGGCCGTTCGTAGTGGTCTTCCTGCCGCTGTTCGCGTGGCGCTGGTGTCGCTACCGCCCTGCTGATAATCGGGCGGTGTTGATCGCCGCTGCGGCGTGTGCGCCGGCCCAAATCTATTTCATCAAGACCACGGGACCGCATCTCGAACCGCAATCGCACCCGCTCAATCTTGAAATGTTGCTCGCGGTTACAGGCAGCCGGCTGGTCGTGTGGCCGCTGTTGGGACCGCGCGTGGCCGAGGCTCTGCCTTGGCCGCACTCGGCCTGATCGGGGTCTCATTCATCGCCCTGCTTCTGGGTTGGGCTCATCGGCCCCATCCTGCCGGAAGGCTGGGTCATCGACTACCCCGGCCGACCAAAAAAACCCTGACCGCATCGCTTCCGTCAAACTCGGGGCCGGGCTCGTTCCATTCTGGATTTCCCGCTTTCCTCAACCCATTCTCTGGCCAAGATTCCCGCACACCTTTCCCATCGTGTCCAAGACCCTCCTCGTCACCGGCTCCTCCGGCCTCATCGGCTCTGAAGTGTGCGTCTATTTCGCCCGCGAACTCGGCTACACCATCCACGGCGTCGACAATAACCAACGCGCCGTTTTCTTCGGACCTTCCGGCGATACCCGCTGGAACCAATCCCGCCTCGCCGCCGAACTCCCCGGCTTCGTTCACCACGAACTCGATATCCGCGACCGCGCGGGCGTTCTCGCACTCGTGAAAACGGTGCGCCCCTCCGTCATCGTTCACACCGCCGCGCAACCCTCGCACGACCGCGCCGCCGCGATCCCGTTCGACGACTTCGACACCAACGCCGTCGGCACGCTCAACCTCCTCGAAGCCGCCCGCCAGTCCGCTCCCGAATCGCCGTTCGTCCACATGAGCACGAACAAAGTTTACGGCGACGCCCCCAACCGCATCGCTCTCACCGAACTCGCCACCCGCTGGGATTACGCCGACCCAGCCTACGCCCAGGGCATCGCCGAGACCTTCACCATCGACCAGTCGAAGCACTCGCTCTTCGGTGCCAGCAAAGTCGCCGCCGATGTGATGGTGCAGGAATACGGCCGCTATTTTAATCTTCCCACCTGCGCTCTCCGTGGCGGCTGCCTCACCGGCCCGAACCACACCGGCGTCGAGCTCCACGGCTTCCTCAGCTACCTCGTGAAGTGCAACCTCGAGGGCCGCGAATACCGCGTCTTCGGCTACAAGGGCAAACAAGTCCGCGACAACATTCACTCGCTCGACGTCGCCCGTTTCATGGCTGCCTACGTCGCCGCCCCCCGCGCCGGTGAAGTTTATAATCTCGGCGGCGGCAAGGCCAACAGCACCTCCATTCTCGAAGCGTTCAAGATCGCCGAGAAATTCTCCGGCAAACCCCAAGTCCACACCTACGTGAACGAAAATCGCGCCGGTGATCACATCTGTTATTACAGCGACCTCCGCAAAATGCGCGCCCACTACCCGAGCTGGGACATCACGCAGTCACTCGAGGAAACCATCCGCCAAATCGTCGAGTCCTGGAAAAAACGGAACGCGAGCTGAGCCAGCACGTCTCACCCATTCAATCTTATGCCGCACCCCACGAATCTCCTCCGCCACGCGCTCACCCTCACCGCCGCCTTCCTCTCCGTCCTTTCCGCCCACGCGATGTCCGTCATCGCGCCGACCTTCGACGAACTCGTCACCGAGGCCGAAAGCGTGCTCCGCGGCCAAGTCACCTCCGTCCGCTCCGCCTACGTGGACACCTCGGCCGGCCGCGCCATCAAGACCTACGTCACCCTCCACGTTGAGCGCACCCTGAAGGGCACTCCGCCCGCCGCCGACACCGTCACCCTCGTGTTCCTCGGCGGCACCATTGGCCGCGATTCGCTCGAAGTCGCCGGCATGCCCGCATTTCACACCGGCGACCGCGAAATCGTTTTCATTTCGGGCAACGGCCACACCATCTGCCCGCTCATCGCCGCCGGCCACGGCCGCTACCGCGTGCTTCACGACGCCGCCACAAATCGCGACTACATCGCCCGTGAAAATCGCACGCCCCTCGAATCCACCGCCGATGTTGCCCTCCCCCTCGATGCTCCCGCCGTGGCCACCCGCTTGAAATCCCCCGCCCGCGCCCTCTCACCCGCCGATTTTGAAACGCGCATCACCGAGACCCTCGCCCACCTCGCCCCGCCCGCCGCCTCCACGCAAAACTAATTCGCCTCCCATGCGCTTCACCTCTTCGCCCGGCCGCGCGCTTCGTCTCACGCTCCTCATCGCCGCCACCACTTGCGCCGCCGGCTCCGCCCGCGCCTACGTCACCTCAGTCAACGCTTGGCCCTCCGGCACGATCCCGATGACGCTTCAGCTCGACGCCACGAAGCCCGACGGCGTCGCCCTCCCCCTCAACGACGGCTCCACCAGTTGGAACGCCATGGTCGTCGCGATGATCGCCGATTGGAATGCCAACCTCAGCCGCACCAAGTTCACCACCACCCAGAGCACCAGCACCGCCACCGTCTTCGAGAGCGACACCCCGCCTTACGACACCCCCATCAACAACGTCATCTTCACCGATACCGCTTACGACGATAGCTTCGGCTCGCGCACCCTCGCCGTCACCTTTTCCAGCGCCGTGCCCGGCCGAAAAACCGAGGCCGATGTGCTCGTCAACCGCAGCGGCTTCAACTGGAATTCCTACCGCGGCGCGCTCCGCTCCTCCGGTGTCATCGACCTCCGCCGCGTCCTCCTCCACGAGTTCGGCCACGTCCTCGGCCTCAACCACCCCGATCAGGCCACGCCCCTCCAGTCGGTCACCGCCGTGATGAACAGCGTCGTCAGCAACACCGAGACCCTCCAGCTCGACGACACCAACGGCGCCAAGTTTCTCTATTCAACGCCCTTCGCGAAATCCACGATCACCTCCCAGCCCGCGAGCCAGACGGTCAGCGTCACCGGCAACGCCGGCTTCGCCGTCACCGTCGATGGACGGACGACCGTCACCAGCGATGTCTTCCACGGCTACGGGTGGTATTTCGCACCTCCGGGCAGCAGTCGATTCGAGCCGATCTCCGCGTCCTACGATTCCACCAAACTCAACTTCACCTTCGCGCAAGCGACGGAGGCCGGCCGCTATTATTTTTCCGCGATCACTCCCGACGACACCATCAACAGCGATACCGTCACCCTCACCGTCAACCCCCTCACCCTCTCGACCACCACGCAGCTCGCCAACGTCGCCACCCGCGGCGTCGCCGGTGCCGGAGCCAATTCGATGATCGTCGGCTTCGTCATCACGGGCAACAAATCGAAAAAAATTCTCCTCCGCGCCATCGGCCCCACCCTCGGCAGTTTCAACGTTCCCGGCACTCTGGCCGACCCGATTCTCACCCTTAAAAACTCCAGCGCCACCGACGTCGCCGCCAATAACGACTGGGAACAAAACACCACCGCCACCGCCGCTGAGATCCGCGCCACCTCCACCCGCGTCGGAGCCTTCTCCCTCGCCGCCGGCTCGAAAGACGCCGTCATCCTGACCACGCTCCCCCCCGGCGGCTACACCGCCCTCGTCAGCAGCCCGAACGGAGCCAGCGGCGTCGCCCTCCTCGAAGCCTACGACGCCGATGATCCCCTCGATCCCGCCATCAAGCTCGCCAACCTCTCCACCCGCGGCTCCGTCGGCACCGGCGCCAATATCATCATCGCCGGCTTCGTCGTGAGCGGCCCCGGTCCCAAAACCTATCTCATCCGCGCCATCGGCCCCACGCTCCTCGACGCCCCCTTCAACCTCGCCGGTTCCCTGATCGATCCCTACTTGAAACTTTATCAAGGCAGCACCCTTCTCCGGGAAAACGACGACTGGGATTCCCCCGCCACCGCGCAACCCGCGCTCCGCGCCGCCGCGATCAAAGTCGGCGCGTTCCCCCTGCGTGAAAAACGCCAGAGTTCCGGCTTGGATTCCGTCATGCTCGTCACCCTCCCTCCCGGCAGCTACAGCGCGCAGATGAGCGGCTTTGAAAATCTCACTGGCATCGGCCTCATCGAAGTTTACGAAGTCCCGAACTGAGTGGGAGCGCGGACGCCCCCGTCCGCTCCGAAAAAAACGTGGACGGGGTGCCCCCCACCCGCATCGCGACTTCGCCCCATCGTTGACGCCACTCCCCCGCCATCACTCTTGAGCTTTCGCGTGATTTCGCGTGTTTAGCGGGCCAACTCCGCCCATGTCCGACTACAAACACTTCTTCGGCGTCCCACCCTCCGATCAAAACGCCCTCGACCTCTTCGCCGGTGAATGGTCCTCGTCGCCCCCCGCGAATCGCCCCGAGCTGAAAGCCGGCGCGACTCCCCTCTTCGACGATCCGCGGATGCAGTGGGCCCATGACCGCTTCAACGAGATGGGTCTCCCCGGCGGATTCGCCGGCCGCGACGTCCTCGAGCTCGGCCCGCTCGAAGGCGCGCACACCTACCTCGTCGACCGCCTCGGCGCCGCCAGCGTGACCGCCATCGAGGCCAACGCCCGGGCCTATCTCAAATGTCTCATCGCCAAGGAAACCTTCGGCATGAGCAGCCGCACCCGTTTCCTCCTCGGCGACGTGCTCAGCTACCTGCAAACCACCGAGCGCACCTTCGACATCACCATTGCCTGCGGCATTCTTTATCACCTCACGAATCCCGTCGAGCTCCTCGAACTCCTCGGCCGCCGCAGCCGCGCGATTTTCCTCTGGACCGTTTTTTATGACCCCGAGTTCGTCGCGAAAAACCCCGTCCCCGGCGCAAAATTTTCCGACGCGCTCCCGATGAATCACGCTGGCTACGCGCACACCGTCCACCGTTTCAACTACGGCCCCTCGCTCGACTGGAAAGGCTTCTGCGGCGGCGGCGAGGTTTACAGCTACTGGATGGAAAAATCCGAAATCATCGGCGCGCTGGAAAAATTCGGCTTCACCGATTTCCGCGTTGAGCAGCACCCCAACATCCACGGCAGCGCCCTCATGCTCGCCGCCCGCAAGCCCTGATCCCCGCATTTGACGCAACCCCCGCCGCGTGTCAGCGTCTTAACCATCATGATTCGCCCGAGTCAGCTCGCCGTCCTCGCGCTCGCCGCCGCTCTTGCCGGCCGTGCGCCCGCGCAAGCCCCGCTGACCAAGGATTCCCCTTTTCTCCCTCCCGCCGGCTCCGCCGAAGCCGCCCCCGCCGCCAACGAATCTCTCACCCTCACCGGCGTGAGCGGCCTCGGGAAAAACGCTCTCGTCTGCATCTACGACACGCAGGCCAAGCGCGGCTATTGGATTCCCGTCGGCACCACCACCGAAGGCATCAAGGTGCTCAACTACGACAACGCCCGCGACCAAGCCGTGATCACCGTCGGCGGGCAGCAAAAACTCCTCACCCTGCGCAACAGCTCGATCGCGAACGCCGGCTCCAATCCCGGCCAGCCCGCCCCCAGTTTCGCCAGCCCCACCACCGCGATGCCCACCCCCACGCAAGGCACGCCTCAGCCGCCGCCCCCCCCCGGCTCCGTCGCCCAGCAAGAGACCGAAGCCCGCATGCTCGTCAGCGACCTCCTCGAAATCGGCATGCAACAGCGCAAAGCCTACGAGGAAGCGCAGAAAAAAGCGCAGGCCGAAAAGAAAAAATCCTAAGCGGACCCGCTCAATTGGAGGCGAGGTGCCCCCACCCCGCATTCGCGTCGCTCCCAAAATAACGTCACCGCAGAGCAGGCCTTGCCCGCCCTTTGGAGCGGCATCCCGCCCGAAAAAAGCGAAAGCCCGCCCACGCGTTACTTCGCCACCGCCGGCTTCACGCCCCAGCCGTAAACCCACATCGGCCGCGTCGCCACGTTCACCTCCGCGAAACCCGCCCGCGTGAGAAACGCCCGGATCTCCGGCACCGAGGAACACTTCGAAATCTGCGGCGGCCGCGCCTGCGGCGAAATTTTCCGGCTCTCCTCAAACATCGCCCAGCCCGCGTCGCTCGCGATGTCCGCGTTGTCGCAGTAAAAACGCCCGCCCGGCTTCAGCACCCGCATCGCCTCCAGCACGTAGGTGTAGCGATCCCACTCCTCAAGGTGCATGAACACCACCGTCGTATAGACCACGTCCACCGATGCGTCCGGGATCGGCTGCAAATCGTAGCCCGAGATTTCCTGCAGCCGCGTATTCTCCAGCCCGATCAGCCGCCGCCGCGCCAGCTCGATCATGT
>JANYBX010000361.1 GCA_025360615.1 Opitutia bacterium | reverse complement strand
GAACGTGCGGCCGTTGGAGGTGAGTTCGACGCCGCCAAAAAAACCGCTGCGGTGCGTGTAGTCGGCGCGGAGGCTGGCATCGTAAAGCGGCACATAGGGCGCGTGATTGCCGTTAAAAGTTTTGCCGGTGTAGGGATCGCGAAAATCGCGCAGCGTGACGTCGGTCGTGCCGAGGTCGGCGGCGAGCGTGAGGCCGGCGAGGGGTTTCCAAGCGAGCTCGAGTTCGCCGCCGAAGGAGCGGGCGCGGGGGGCGTTGACGACGAGGTAGTCGTCGGCGACGGCGGTGGTGGCGAAGGAGCGCTCGATTTGGTAGCCGGTGATGTCGTAGTAGAAAAAACGGAGCGTGGCCGAAACGGTTTTGTCGCTCGTGGCGCTCGTGAGGCCGGCTTCGATGGTTTTCGTGCGCTCGGGGCCGAAGGAGGCGAGGGCGCGGTTGCCGGTGAAGGCGGAGAAGCCGCCGGGTTTGTAGCCGGCGCCGAGGCTGGCAAAGACGGTGGTGGCGCGGTCGACGGTGAAGCTGGCGGCGAGTTTCGGGAGGAGGGCGGTGGATTCGCGACGGAGGTTGAAGACTTGCGAGGTGGGGACGAATTCGGTGCGCAGCATGGTCTTTCGGGAATCTTCCGCGCGCAGGCCGGCGGTGAGGCGAAGGGCGGAGTTGATTTTGAAAGTCGCTTCGCCAAAGGCGGCGAGGTCGCGGGCGTCGATGCGGTAGGAGGATTTCTCGAAGACGAACGGGCCGAAGGCGCGCGTGAAACTGCCGTCGGTATAACCGTCGGTGGCGATCGCGCCGATTTGCCAGCGGACGTCGGAGGCGGTGGGCGAGGCGAGTTTCACTTCCTCGTTCCAGTTGCGCTGCTTCAGGTCGGAGCCGTTGAAAAGTTCCGACGGGCCGAAGGCGAGGACGCTGGCGTAGGGGCCGAGCTCCCAGTCGGTGAGGCTCGTGGTGGCACTGAGAAGACCGAGGGGCGTGGTGAAGGCGGCTTTGAGGGCGGCGTTGGTGGCGTCGACATCGGTGTAGCCTTCAGTTTTGCGCGTGACGGTGAAGAGCGGGGCGCCGAGCGGGACGAGGGGCTGCACGCCGTCGCGCGCGCGGAGGGCGGTGACGAGGAGCGTGAACTCGCTCGTAGGGCTGGGGCGGAGACGGAAGCGCGCGAGAGCGGAGGTGGATTCCTTGTCATCGATGTCGCGGCCGAGGCGGGTGTTGGTGAGGTAGCCATCGCGCGCGGAGTAGGCGACGCTCACGTAGGCGTCAAAAGTGGGGCTGGCGGCGGTGCTGGCGGTGGCGGCGATGCTGCGCGCGGCGTAGTTGCCGTAGCTGGCGCGGAGTTCGCCGGAGGGATTCGCCGCGGGCTCGGGCGTGGTGAGCGTGACGACACCGGCGGAACCGGCGCGACCGAAGACGGTGTTTTGGCTGGGGCCGCGGTGGAGTTCGGCTTGGGCAAAGCCGGCGAGGTCGGTGGGGAAAGTAAAGCCACTGCCGAGCGGAAGGTCGTCGAGGTAGAAGCTGATCGCGGGGTCGCCGAAGATCGGGGTGTTGGTCAGGCCGCGGAGGGAGAACGTGTCGTTGAAGGAATGCGCGTCGTTGGTCGACTCGAAGAAATTCGCGGCGCGGGCGGCGAGGTGCGGCAGGGAGATTTCACTCTGCGGCAGGTCGGTGAGAGCGAGGCGCGTGACGGTGGCGGGCGATTCGGTGAGCAGTTGCTCGCTCACGATCACCGGCTCGGCACGCACGATGGGATCGGAGCGCGGGGCGACTTGGGCGCGGGCCGCGGCGAGGGCGGCGATGGCGAGAAAAAGCGAAGCGAGGGAGCGGGCGTGGCGCATGAATGGTGGCGGGAAAACGATAAAAAGGTGAACGCTCAGACGCGTAAACGCGGAGGAGGTTTCCTTTATCTGGAGGAGCGCGGGGCGCGTGAAATCGAAGGGCGGAACAAAAAAGCCGGCCTCGAGGGCCGGCTTAGAAAACTAAACGCGCGGCCTCGCGCGTGAGGCCACCTCAGACTTCGTAGGCGGGGAGCACCTTGTCGGCACGCACTTTGTCGAGGCGGGCGAAGACCGGAACGCCGTTGTCGTGCGGCACGACGACTTCGCCGATGACAAGGGGCTGGGCGTAGCGGAGGAACTGGAAGTTCATGCTGACGCCGTCCTCGTTGATCCACTCGCGGGGGAGTTTCTTCACGCCGTTGGCGATGTCGCTGAGGGTCGCGAGACCGGTCTCGACGGTGTAGTTCTCGGTGTCGCCACGGAGGAGGGTGATCATCTTGTCGGTCTCGCCG
>JANYBX010000149.1 GCA_025360615.1 Opitutia bacterium | reverse complement strand
TCGACGAAGCCGTCGAAACCCTCAACGCCCCGGACCGCAGCGCCATTCTTCTCCGCTTCTTCGAAAACAAATCGCTCCGCGAGATCGGCACCGCCCTCGGCATCTCCGAGGACACCGCCCAGAAACGCGTGAGCCGCGCCCTCGATCAATTGCGCACGCTGCTCGTCCGCCGCGGCCTCACCGTCACCGCCGCTGGACTCATCACCGATCTCTCCGCTCACGCCATCCAAACCGCACCGGCACTGCTCAGCGCGAGCATTACCGCAACCGCAGCCGCCGGCACCGCGCTACAATTGGCGACCAGCCAAGTCACCAGCCTCACCATGACCATGCTCGAAAAAACCATCTTCACCGCTGGGTTGGTTCTGACCGTCGGCGACGTCTTGTTTGATGCCAATGAACTCCGCGCCCAGCGCGCCGAATTCACCTCCCTCCGCCAGCGCACCGACACCCTCATCGCTGATACCAGACAGGCTCAGTCTCAGCGAGACGAGGCTCTTCACCGCGCCGCTGAAGCGCGCCAGCGCCTCGCCGAACAATCCGCCAGCGGGTCCGATACCCCTTCCGATCTGGCTCTGAAAGCGATGATGGCGGCATGGGGCGAGCGCGTCGAAAAACTCCGGCAACTCGCCGCCGACCGACCGGAACTCGCAGTGCCCGAGATCAAAATGCTGACCGACGAGGATTGGTTCAAAACCGCCCGGAGCATTCGCACCGAAACCGAAACGGAAATCCGCCAGACTCTAAGCCTCCTCCGCGGCACCGCTGAGAACAAATTCATGCCCAAGCTCCGAGCCGCCCTGCGTGCCTACCTCGCCGTCCATGGCGGTTACCTCCCGGGCGATTCCCATGAACTCCTTACTTTTTTCAGTCCACCGATTGATTCTGCGGCACTCGACCGCTACAAGATGGCGGCCGGCGGCAAACTTTCCGACCTCGACCCAACGGCGCGAAAGAAGCTCATCGAGCAACGCTCACCGGTGGATTGGGAAGAGGATTTTATCTGGAGCATCGGCACCACAATGGAAACTCCATCGCCCGCTTTTAGCGAATTCGCGGGCGAGGCGGTGCAGGCGTTCATCAAGGCCAACCACGGCGCACGGCCCGCCACCGCCGCTCAACTCCAGCCCTTCTTGCGCAGCCCCGCCAATCCCGCCCGGTTGGAGGCCTTCCTCAAATCGCCATGAGGAAAAATGCGTTCGTCCCGGCCCTTGTCCTGATCGCGGTGGGTGGCGGAGCTTGGTTCTACGAAAACCAAACGCTCGACCGGCAGGCCACGATTCTCACCTCCGAGCAGGCACGCGCCGGGCACCTTGAGCGGCGACTCGCAGAACTCCGCCAGCAGCGTGACGAGGCGTTGCGCGCCGCGACAGCCATCGAATATGAACTCAATTCCTCCGCCGCGTTGTCAGCCGCCGGACCTGTGAACAGTCTTCGCAAAGACGCTGAAACCAAAGGCTGGTTCGCGCGGCTCAGAAAACTCAAGCAATCGTTCGCAGAATTTCCCGATCAGGCTGTTCCCGAACTCCAGCTTCTCACCAATCTGGATTGGGTGAACCTCTCGCACGACCTCTCGTTAGATTCAGACCTCGATCTGCGGAAGGCGCGCGCATCGATTCGGGCCGTCGCGATCAAACGCTTCACCCCCGCTTTGGCTGCGGCGCTCCGCGCCTACACTGATGCCCACGACGGAAAACTTCCCTCCGACGTCATCGAACTTACCCCTTATTTAAAAACACCCTTCGATCCCGCCCTGCTGCAACGCTACCAAATGATGCCTGCCGGCGACCCACTCGGCGAAGCCATCGGGGAGCGCTCTCCGGTGGATATAGACTTCGATGCTCGCCACTCGATTTCGACGAAAGGGAGAAACGGTTACTCCGATTCCTGGTTCGAATGGTCCTTCAATCGCGCCGGCTTGCAAGCGACGCACGATTTCTCCTCTGCCAACAACGGCCAAAAGCCGAAAACCGGCGATGAAGTGATGCCTTACGTCCGCGACCCGACCGCCAAGCTCGTCTTTGAAGCCATCGCCCAGTTCAGAAAGGACCATCCCGGAAAGCCTTCTCCCTACATCGAACTGCGACCCTACGTTACAGACCCAGCTGCGAGCGCACTGTTGGAAAAACTGATTGCCGCCGCGCAGAAACCGGGCCCGCCCTGATCCGCGTCGCGGACCGTGTGCCCTCAATTCTTCTTTGCCTCTTCCAGCTTGTGCTCGAGCTTCTTGATCTTCGGGGCGATCACAAACGAGCAATAACCGGCGTGCGGGTTTCTCGCGAAATAGTCCTGATGGTAGCTTTCCGCAGGCCAGAATTTTTCGAGCGGCACGATTTCCGTCGTGATCGGATCGCGAAAAACTTTGCCCGCGGCGGCCTTTGATTTCTCCGCGGCCAGTTTCTGCGCGTCGCTCGCGTAGAGAATGATCGAGCGATACTGCGGGCCGTGGTCGCCGCCCTGACCGCCGACCTGCGTCGGGTTGTGCACGTGCCAAAAATAGTCGAGCAGCGCGTCCAGCGTCACCACCGCCGGATCGTAGTCGATCTTGATGACCTCGGCGTGGCCGGTGGCGTGCGCGCAGATTTGCTCGTAGGTCGGATTCGTTTCTTTCCCGCCAGCATAGCCGCTCGTCACGGCTTTCACGCCGGGCAGCAGGTCGTAGGCGGCCTCGGTGCACCAGAAGCAACCTCCGCCCAGGACGAGCGATGCGAGGGTAGATTTCGTTTCAGCAGGGCGGGCGGTCGTGGTCATGAGAAAAAGGGTCAAGGCAATCAGGGCGAAGCAGCGCATGTCCGTAAGAGGCTGCACGCGCTCTCGTATTCCGCAAATCATCGCCCGCCCTCGGTTTTTTATCCGCCCGCGGAATAAAATTAAGCCGCCGGACTCTTGACCGCTAATAGCACCGATGGGGCTGATGGGGGCAGGCGCTCCCGAAATCCATCCGCTGAATCGGCGCCATCAGCGGTTAAAAATGCCGGGGGCGAGCCCTCTCACTTCAGCTCCCGAATCTTCACCGAACGGAAGCGCACCTCGTAACCATGGTCCTGCAACAGAATCGGGCCTTTCTCCACGAGGCCGAAATTTTCGACCGCTGCGTATTTGCTGGCCGCCACGAACGCCGCGAACTCCTTCGAGCGGCGCTCATACTCGACCACCTTGATGCCGTTCAGCCAGTGCTCCACGTGCCCATCCGCTCGCGCCACCACGCGCCCGTGCTGCCACTCGCCCGCCTTCGGCACGATGGCCAGGCCGGCGGGCATCTTGGCTCGCGCGACCAATTCATAGAGCGAGGCATGCGTGTGATTCCCCGCCACACCCTTCGCCGCATCCGGGTGTTTCTCGTCGTCGAGCAACTGATATTGCAGCCCGCGCGGCGAGAAGGTGCGTGAGCCCGGTTTCTCCATGACGTAATATTTCACGGCGCCTTTGCCGCCCGGCGGCAGCTTGAAATCGAACTGCAATTCAAACGCGCCGAACTGCCCGGTCGTGACGATGTCGCCTTTTCCCTCGGGCCTCTCGATTTCGTCACTGGCGTTGCCCAAAACCACAAATTCCCCGTGCTCGATTTTCCACGTGCCCTCGGGAAACGTGTCGCGATTCGCGCCGCGCCAACCCGCCGTCGTGGCACCGTCCCAGAGGAGCCTCCAACCCTCGGCTTGTTCGAGAGCGCTCACCTGGTTGGCGTTGAGGTTTCGCACGAAAATCGGCGCGCGCGGCGCGGCCGTCAGCTCCGTCGTCTGGATGCGAATGTGGCGAAACAACACGCGCCGTCCGGCCGCGGATTCCTGGCTGATCGAGTGAACTTGCAGCGCCACGAATCCCTCGCGCGTCATCCCGTCGATCACGTGCGCCACGGGCACGTCGTTGATCCACGTGCGGAGCGAGTCGCCGATAGCCTCGACGCGGACGAGGTTCCACTCGCCGTCCCGATACGCCGTCCGCGCCGCGGGATTGAGCGTGACGGGATACAACCAGCCGCGCCGCGCTTCATCGTAGATGCCGCCGCTCCACGCGCGCTCAGAAGGGTCGATCTCGCACTGGTAGCCGTGCACCCGGTTGTTCATGTAGTCGACTTTGGAGAGCCCGCGAAACTGCACGCCGGAGTTGCTGGGACCGACCTCCTGCTTGATTTCAACCTCGAGGATAAAATCGCCGAACGACTGCTCCGTCGCGAGAAAGCTGTTGGGCGAGCCGAGCTTCGTCGTGCCCACGATCGCGCCATCGACGACTTCGTAGTTCACCGTGCCGTTGATCTGTTTCCACCCGGTCAGATCCTTGCCGTTAAAGAGCGGTTGCCACGGGCCGGCGTGAAGCGGGGCGGCGAGCACCGTGGCCAGAGTGAACCCTGACAGGACTCGGGAAAATGTTTTCATGGGCACGAGGAACGTGAATCGCACGCGCGCGATTTCAAGCTCAGCGGGCAGCCTTAACATCTGCCCACCGCGGAACGGAATGCCGTCCCACTACAACTGAAATGTATGTAGGGCGGGGTCTCCCGACCTACATGCCGCATTCCGCCGTCCCCTCACCGCGTCAGCTTCCGATATTTGATCCGGTGCGGCTGCTCCGCCTCCTTGCCTTTCCGCTTCTTGAAATCCTCGAGGTAGCTCGAGTAGTTGCCCGCGAACCAATGCACCGTGCTGTCGCCTTCAAACGCCATGATGTGCGTCGCCACGCGGTCCAGAAACCAGCGGTCGTGGGAAATAATCACCGCGCAGCCGGCGAAAGTCTCCAGCGCCTCCTCCAGCGCGCGGATGGAATTCACATCGAGATCGTTCGTCGGCTCGTCGAGCAGGAGCAGGTTCGCGCCGCTCTTCAACACGCGGGCGAGCAGCACGCGGTTGCGTTCGCCGCCGGAGAGCACGCCGACTTTCTTCTGCTGGTCGGCGCCGGTGAAACCAAACTGCGCGCAATACGCGCGGCTGTTCACCGAGCGCGGCCCGAGCGTGAGGATTTCCTGCCCGTCGCTGATGACTTCCCAGATCGTCTTGTTGCCCTCGAGCGAATCGCGCGACTGCTCGACGTAGGCGAACTTCACCGTCTCGCCGACCTTGAACGTGCCGGCGTCAGCTTTTTCCAGCGCGGTGATGAGCTTGAAGAGTGTGGTCTTGCCCGCGCCGTTCGGCCCGATGATGCCGACGATGCCACCGGGCGGCAGGGCGAAGTTGAGTTTGTCGAAGAGGAGTTTTTCGCCGAAGGCCTTCGCCACATTTTGCGCTTCGACAACGACGGTGCCGAGCCGCGGGCCGGCGGGGATGATGATTTCGAAAAGTTTTTCCTGCTCGGCCACGTCGGCCTTGAGCATCGTCTCGTAGGCGTTGATGCGCGCCTGGCCTTTCGACTGCCGCGCCTTCGCGCCCTGGCGGATCCATGCGAGTTCGCGCGCCATCGCTTTCTGGCGCTTGCTCTCGGTGCGCTCGGCCACGGAGGCCAGCGCCTGCTTTTGCTCGAGCCACGAGGAATAGTTCCCCTTCCACGGGAGACCGTGGCCGTGGTCGAGCTCGAGAATCCAGCCCGCCACGTTGTCCAAAAAATAACGGTCGTGCGTGACCGCGATCACCGTGCCCGGATAACGGCTGAGGTGCTGCTCGAGCCAGTTGACGCTGTCGGCATCGAGATGATTGGTCGGCTCGTCGAGCAGGAGAATCGACGGCTTTTGGAGGAGCAACCGCGCGAGCGCGACCCGACGACGCTCGCCGCCGGAGAGATGATCGACGATGGCGTCGCCCGGCGGACAACGCAGCGCGTCCATCGCCATGTCCACCTGCGGCGCGACATCCCACGCGCCGAGCGCGTCGATTTTCTCCTGCAGTTTCGCCTGCTTTTCGGAGATGGCGTCCTTCGCCGCATCGTCGGCGGCTTCGGAGAGTTCGTCCCAACTCGCATCGTAGGCCGCGGTGAGATCGGTGAGATGTTTCACGCCTTCCTCGACGCACGCGCGCACGGCGGCACCGGGCGTGAGCGCGGGCTCCTGTTGCAGAAAACCGACGGTGTAGCCCGGCTCGAAATGCACGCGGCCGTCGATGTCGGTGTCGATGCCCGCGAGGATGCGCATGAGCGACGACTTGCCGGAGCCGTTGAGGCCGAGCACGCCGATCTTCGCGCCGTAGTAAAACGACAGGGAGATGTCGCGGAGGATTTCCTTGCGCTCGATTTTCTTCGAGACGCCCAGCATGGAGAAAATGATCTTCGGGGCTTCGTCAGCTTTGGCCATGGGCGGAAGCGTTTAGGGTTTCGTCGCCATTTCAAGCCGCGCGAGCATGGCCAGCGCCTCGTCCCGATTCGCACCGCACATCTCCTGCGTCGGCCGCAGGGTCGCGCAAAACGCCGGGCGCTCCGGCCGGCCGAAAATCGCGCAGCGGAAATCCGGCTGGAGTTGCACGCACGGAATCCCCGCCGGCTTCCCCCGGGGCATCCCGGGAATCGGCGAAGTTATCGAGGGCGCGATGCAACACGCGCCGCAGTACGAGCGGCAATCCATCGCCCAAACCTGCGCGCCGCGCTTCGCCCGTGCAATCACTTCAACCCCGCGATCACCGCCTTGAGCTGCGCGGCGTGATTTGCCGGGTCCACTTTCTCGATCACGGCCAGAACGGTGCCGTCGGGCTCGAGCACAAACGCCGACCGCGCCGGGCCGAAAAATTTCCGGCCATACATCGACTTCTCCACGATGGCATCCGCCGCCTTCGCGAAGAGATCGCCGGGATCGCTGACGAGCGCGTGGGTATTTTTTTTCTTCGCGGCGTATTTGAGATGCGAGCCCACCGTGTCGCGGCTGATGGCGACGAGATCGTAGCCGGCCCGGGCGAACTCGGCGGCGTGGGCGGCGAGCGAGTCGTTCTGTTTATCGCAAGAGCCGGTGTTGTTCCGCATGTAAACGGAGACGAGGGTGCGGCGTTTCAGCAGGTCTTGAAAGATGACTTTCCTGACCGTGCCGTCCTGCACCACCCGCATGTCGAAGTTAGATTTTAGTTTCTCACCGACGGAAATCACCACCCCTCAGACAGCCGGAACCGCTGCTTTGGTCAAACGAACGGCCGTTCTCGGCGAGGATATCGTGAAAAAGTCCTCAATTCCGACTCATTGGGGGCCGAAGGAGAGGGCAGGACGAAATTGCGCGATTAGGCTTCACCGGCTTTGACGCGCAGGTTTTTCCCACTCAACCTCCCCCGCCATGAAGTCCGTCAAGGTGCCCGCCCTGGAGCTTTTCCTCCACGAAATGATCCCCCTCGCCAAGGCGATGGGCGTCGGCGTGGAGGTGAGCGACGACCGCGCGCTCACGCTCACGGCCCCGAAAGAGCAGAACAAAAATTCGCTCAACACCGCATTTGGCGGCAGTCTCGTTTCCCTCGCCACGCTCGCCGGCTACGGAGTCGTCTGGGAACTCATGAAAAACGAAAAGGGCGCCGAGAAACCCGAATGGAGCATCGTCGTGAAAGAGAGCCGAGCCGCCTACCGCCGCCCGGTGATCGGTGATCTGCGCGCCATCTGCGAGCGACCCGCGCAGGCGGCCATCGCCGAATTTAAGGAAGCCCTCGCTCGCTACGGCAAGGCGAAGCTCAAGCTCCGCGCCCGTGTCGTAGAGGACGGCGCGACGGCCGTGGATGTGCAGGCGGCGTTTGTCGTTACCCGTTAGAAAAACGGACCATGAAGTCCGTCCTCTCCCTCTTCGGGATGCTGACGATGGCGAGTGTCGGCGCAGCGGAAGTCGCACCGGCGGCGAACCTATCAGAGTCAACGTCGAGCCGGCTGAAGCTGACGTTCACCCCTGCGGTTCCGGTTGAAAAACCGGCCGTCGATCCGTCCCCCGCTGTCCTGTTGCCCAAGTTTGAAGTGCGCGACTCGCAGGTGAAATTGTCACCGCGCGACGTGCAAACCGGCGCGGCGCTGTTGGCGGAGGCCAAGGCGCGTTATTTAAATCCGGTCTATCAGAAAACCGGCGGGCAGTTGATGGCGGTCGTGGAGCTGATCGCCAATCCGCTCGGCGGCTGGCACCCGAATGCCGCCACGGCGATGACGTTCTACGCGCAGGACGAGCGCATGCGCCGCATCAAGGAATCCAACGAGCTGATCGAGGTCCACCAAGGCGACCCGGCCAAATACCGGGAGTTGAAAGAGCTGTTGTTCGACACTTACCAACACGGGCCCGACCGGCGGCCCGGCGTGCTGCAGCGGAGATAATCCGGTTATTGCCGGTCGGCTGGAGGCGGGGTGCCCTCACCCCGCATTCATTTTCAATCGTTTCCTGCCGAACAAAACGCTGCGCGATCAGATGTGCTTCGAGTCCGCCTCGTCCTTTTTCACGTAGCCGCTCTCCTGCCGCTGGTGGTTGACCGCGTTTTTCTTGAGGTAGGCTTGGTAAACATCGTCAGCCGTCATCCCCAGCGTCTGCGCGAGCGAAACCAGAAAGTGAAACAGATCCACGACCTCGACCTTGGCGTTTTGCTCGTCGAACTTCTGGTATTTCGCCCACCATTTCCACGGCACGCTGTCGATCAGTTCGGCCGTTTCCTGTTGCATCGCGCGCGTGTAGTTGAGGATCCACTTGGCTTTTTCCTCGTCGGTGGGCGGCGGCAGGCTGACGCCGATGCGCAGGTTGAGCGCGTCTTGCATGCGGAAAATTTCCTCGAGTTTGTCCATGGCCGCGACGCTGCAAATGCACCCCGTCGCTGGCAAGCCCGCCCTGCGCCCCCCTGAGCCAGCGCAGTTTGCGCCCGGAATTTGCAGTTGCTCCAGCGGGGGCTTTCGGATGATTTCGCCCCTTTGACGCCCGCGTCGAGCGCATCCCGCGTTCCGCAGGTATCATCCAACCAAGGCCGCTCCCGCCTCGCGGTGAGCGCCATATAACAACACACACACAATGACAGATACAGATCCGTCCGGCGCATCCGCCGCTCCGACTGCCGACACCTCGGCACCGGTGGCGCCCGCCGCGACCGCTGCCGCGCCGAGCGCCGACAGCACCCTCCAGCCGTTCGGGACGTTCGGCTCCACCCGTGGCTCCGGCCTCGCGCGTGGCAAACGCCCCAGTGCCACCGCCAGCAGCTCCGCCCCGGCTCCCGCCGTCGGCGATTACAAACCCAGCTCCCTCGAGGTCATCACTTCGAAGAGCGAATACAAAAACCCGTTCGCGGTCGAAGAGCCCGCGAGTGCGCCGGTGATCATCCCGGCCGATGTCGAAACCAGCGAGTCCGCTCCCGCCGCCGCTGTTCCCCCGCCCGCCGCGCCCGCGCCCGTGGCGGTCGCCACGCCCACCGCCGCCGTGCCGCCCCCCGCGTCTCCGGCGACGGAAAAAGCCGAGTTGAACATTCTCCCTCCCGCCGAGGCCAAGCGCCCCGCGACGAGTTGGGAAACGCCCATCGCCGACCAGAGTCCGCGTCGCGAAGATCGCCCGACGTTTCGCCCCGCGCCCCGCGCCGGCGAACCGCGTCGTGACGAGACGCACGAGCCCCGCCGCGATGAGCGTCCCGACCAGCGTCCAGCCGGTCGCGATCAGCGCTTCGAGCCCCGCGAACCGCGTCGCGAAGAAGGCCGGCGCGACGAGTCACGTCGCGATGATCAACCGCGCCGCGAACAGAACCGCGAACCGCGTTCTGATTCGCCGCGCGAAGGCCGTTATGAGCCGCGCGAGCGCACGCCCTCTCCGGCTCCCGCCGCTGCGGAGCAACCCGCCAAGTCCGGCGGTTTCTTCGGTTGGCTAAAAGGCCTCTTCAGCACTCCCGTCGCGCCCGTCGCTTCGCCATCTGGCGAACGCCCGCGTGAAAGCGGCGAGCGCAACCGCGAAGGCGGCTTCGATGGCGGCCGACGCCGCAACCGTCGCGGCGGCCGCGGTCGCCACCAAGGCGGCGGCGACCGCCAGGGCTTCTCGCCCCGCGGCGAAAGCGACGGCCAGTCGCGCCCCCAAGGCCATGGCGAACATCGCGGCGAACCCCGTCGCGACGGCGGCTCCGGCGATTCCCGCGGTTATCGCGGTGGTGGCGGTCGAGGTCGTGATCGCAGCGGTGACCGTGGCGGTCACGGCGGCGGCGGTGGCAATCCCCGCCCCGAAGGCCAGCAAGGCGGCGGCGCGATCTAATCGCCCCACCCCGTTAAAACTTGCCAACGCGCGCCCCGCTGCGCGCATTTCCAAGGCGTCCGTCCCCACGGACGCCTTTTTTATTTTCCACTCCGGCGACGGCTTCCTTCCGGACCTCAACTCTCAACTCTCAGCTTTTCCCAGCCCATGGCCGATCTCATCGTCAACGGCGGTCGCCCGCTCAGCGGGACTATCACGCCGTCTGGCAACAAAAACTCCGTCCTGCCCATCTTCTGCGCGACACTGCTCACCGACGAGCCGGTCACGTTGCAAAACGTCCCCGACATCACGGACCTCGACAAACTTGTCGCGTTCTTCCGCAGCCAAGGCTCCCAGATCGACTGGGATCGCGACACCGGCGTCATGCGCGTGAACCACGCGGGATTTAAAACCACGCTTCTCGGTGACGAACTCCCGCAGGACATGCGCTCCACCGTCCTGCTTTATCCCGCGCTCCTCCACCGCCTCCGCCAACTCACCGTCCGCGCCAACACCAAGGGCTGCTCGCTCGGCGTCCGCGAGATCGACCCGCATCTCGAAATCCTCCGCGCCCTCGGCACCGTCATCAACGACGGCGAACCCCTGGTGCTCGCGCTCCCCAGCGGGTTCAAAGGCGCGCGTCACTGGTGCGATTACATGTCCGTCACCGTCACGGAAAATTTCGCCATGGCCGCCGCGCTCGCGAAAGGCCGCTCCACCCTCATCAACGCCGCCAGCGAGCCCCACGTGCAGGATCTCTGCGCCGCGCTCGTCGCGATGGGCGCGAAGATCAAGGGCCTCGGCACTTCGATGCTCCAGATCACCGGCGTCAAAAAACTCCACGGCGCCACGATCAAGATCGGCACCGATTACCACGAGGTCGTCACGTTCCTCGCCCTCGGCGCGATCACCGGCGGCGAAGTGCGCGTCGAGCATTCCCTGCCCCATCACTTCGATCTCATCACGCGCGCCTTCGCGAAACTCGGCGTCGTCATCGAGCACGAAGGCACGACCGCCGTCGTGAAGCGCAACCAGTCGCTCCGCATCCAGCAACCGTTCACGAGCAACCTCCTCCCGAAAATCGAAGCCGCGCCGTGGCCGTATTTTTCCGTCGATCTCCTGCCGCTCTTGATCGCACTCAGCACGCGCGCCGAGGGCACGATCCACTTTTGGAACAAGGTTTATGAAAATGGCTTTTCGTGGATTCCCGAGCTGGCCAAGTTCGGCGCGCACGCGCTCGTGAGCGACCCGCACCGCATCGTCGTATTCGGCAACCGTCCGCTGCGCCCCGCCGTCGTCGATTCGCCCTACGTGATTCGTGCCGCCGTCGCGCTCACCATGGTCGCCGCCTCGATCCCCGGCAGCTCCACCGTGCGCAACGCCGAGATCATCAAGCGCGCCCACCCCCGCTTCGTCGAAAACCTCCGCAGCCTCGGCGCAGAGTTGGAGTGGAAGTGAACGACAAATAAATCTTAGCCACAGAGAACACAGAGCTCCGACACAGAGTTCACAGAGAAAACCTCTTCATCTCAGGCCCTATCTCCGCCACCGACGCATGCAGTCGTTTTGTCCTCTCAAAACTCTCTGTCAGCGCTCCGTGTCCTCTGTGACAAAACTCCGACTCCGATTCCGCCGCTCTCCTTTTTATAAATTCAATGCCCGCTCCTGATTCCGCATCCAAAGGCCTCGGCTATATCTCGTCCGCCCTCGCCGCGCCCGTCTCGCCCGTCGAGGCCGCGCTGCGCCCGCTCTCGTTTGCCGATTTTACCGGCCAGCCCAAAACCGTCGAGCGACTCAAAATCATGGTCGGCGCCGCCAAGCGCCGGGGCGATGCGCTCAACCACATCCTCCTCTCCGGCCCGCCCGGCCTCGGCAAGACCACGCTCGCCTTCATCCTCGGCCACGAACTCGGCAAAGCCGTCCGCGTCACCTCCGGCCCCGTCATCGAAAAAGCCGGCGACCTCGCCGGCCTCCTCACCAATCTCGAAGAGGGTGACATCCTCTTCATCGACGAAATTCACCGCATCCCGAAGACCGTCGAGGAATACCTCTACTCGGCCATGGAGGACTTCCGCCTCGACATCATGATCGACCAAGGGCCCAACGCCCGCAGCGTCCGCCTCTCGATCCCGCGCTTCACGCTCATCGGCGCCACCACCCGCGCCGGGCTGCTCACCGCTCCGCTCCGCTCGCGCTTCACGCTCCAGACGCGCCTCGACTACTACGACCACGCCACGCTCCACGGCATCGTCCAACGCAGTTGCGGCCTGCTCAAAGTCGCCATCGACGACGGCGGCGCCCGTGAAATCGCCACGCGCTCCCGCGGCACCCCGCGCGTCGCCAACAACCTCATCAACTTCGTCCGCGACTTCGCGCAGGAACGCGCTGCGGGCAAAATCACGCAACCCGTCGCCGCCGCCGCCCTCGAGCTTTTGGAAATCGACGCCGCCGGCCTCGACGAAATGGACAAGCGCATGTTGCGCGTGATGGCGGAAAATTACCGCGGCGGCCCCGTCGGCATGAGCACGATCGCCGTCGCCGTCGGCGAAGAAGCGGAGACTCTCGAGGAAGTCCACGAGCCCTTCCTCATCCAGGAAGGCTACCTCCAACGCACCCCCCAAGGCCGCACGCTCACCGGGAAAGGTTACGCCGCAGTCGGACTGAAAGCGGCGCTCGGTGGCGAGCAGGAATCATTATTGTAGCTTGCAGCGGGGATGAAATCACCCATCACAAAAAAGCTCCCGCATTGTCCGGAAAAATTGCCTTCAGACATGGCGGAAAAAATCCGTCATCTC
>JANYBX010000328.1 GCA_025360615.1 Opitutia bacterium | reverse complement strand
GCCAAAGCCATCGCCGCCGGTTATAATTCCGTCCGCGTGGAAAATCTCGCCGGCCGCACCAGCCTTCCCACCTACTCCTCCCGTCTCAGCGCTTGCCGCCTCCTCGTCACCAACGACACCGGCGGCCTGCACCTCGCCAACGCCCTCGGCGTCCCCCTCGTCGCCCTGTTCGGCCCCACCAATCCCGTCCGCACCGGCCCGGTTTTTTCCACGCCGTTCAAGTTGCTCCAGCCTCCCGGTTGCCCGCCCACCGGCGGCGGTTCGTTGAAAAAACTCACGCCCGAAACCGTCGCCGCCGCCGTCCTCCAACTCCTCGGCGGACCCGGCCCGGTTTGATTTTCCCCTCGTCTCCGCCACTCTTCGGTTTTCCGCCCGTGCCCCTCCTCGACGTCACCGACCTCCGCACTTATTTCCACACGCGCAGCGGCGTCTATCGCGCGGTCGACGGCGTCAGCTTCAGCGTCGAGCGCGGGGAAACCCTCGGCATCGTCGGCGAATCCGGCTCCGGCAAATCCGTCACGTGCTACTCGATCATGGGCCTCATCCCGACTCCGCCCGGACGCATCGAGAGCGGCACCGCGATGTTCGATGGCGTTGACCTGCTCCACTGCACGCCCAAGCAGGCACGCTCCATCCGGGGCAAACGCGTCGCGATGATTTTCCAGGACCCGATGACGTCGCTGAATCCCTACCTCCGCGTCAGCGAACAAATCATCGAGCCGCTCCTCATCCACGAAAACATTTCCCGCCGCGACGCCCTCGCCCGCGCCCTCGCGATGCTTGAGGAAGTCGGCATCAACGACGCCGCCAAACGCATCCACTACTACCCGCACGAGTTCTCCGGCGGCATGAGACAACGCGTGATGATCGCGATGGCCCTCATCACGAAACCCGAGCTGCTCATCGCCGACGAACCCACCACCGCGCTCGACGTGACGGTGCAGGCGCAAATCCTGGAGCTCATCAAAAAGATGCAGCGCGAACTCGGCATGGCCGTGGTCTTCATCACGCACGACCTCGGCGTCGTCTCCGGCCTCTGCGACCGCGTGCAAGTGATGTATGCCGGCCGCATCGTGGAAACCGCCGACACCCGCACCCTTTTCCACGCCCCGCGCCACCCCTACACGCGCGCGCTCCAACGCTCCATCCCCGCCCTCCAGCCCAAAGGCGCCGAACTCTACACCATCCCCGGCCTGCCGCCCGACGTTTCAAAGCCGATCCCCGGCTGCCCCTTCGCCCCACGCTGCGAATTCGCGGTCGAGCGCTGCATCATCACTCGCCCGGAACTCGCGCCGATCTCCCCCACCCAATCCCACGCCTGCCTACGCGCTCAAGCCGGGGAAATCTGATTTTTTGGAACGCTAATCTCCGCTCATCACCGCTAATCTTTCCGATCCGATCTTTTCCGACATTAGCGTTTATCAGCGAAGATCAGCGTTCCCTCTCTTCCGAAAAAATGTCTTCCCCCATCCTCCAGCTCACCGACGTCAAAACCCACTTCCCGATCCAGCAGGGTTTTCTTTTCAAGCGCCACGTCGGCACCGTGAAAGCCGTCGACGGCGTGAATCTCACCCTTCGTCGCGGCGAAGTTCTCGGCCTCGTCGGCGAATCCGGCTGCGGCAAATCCACGCTCGCGCGCACCATCCTTCAACTCGTCCCCACGACCGGCGGCACCGTCGTCCTTAATGGCCGCAACCTCGCCACCGACTCCGCCCGCGAACTCCTCGCCGCGCGCCGCGATCTCCAGATGATTTTCCAAGACCCCTACGCGTCGCTCAACCCGCGCATGACCGTCTTCGCCACGCTCGCCGAACCGCTCGCCGTCCACCGCGTTTGCCCGCCCGCCGAGATTCCCGCCCGAGTCGCCGAACTCATGCGCCTCGTCGGTCTCGCGCCCCGCTTCATGCAGAAATACCCGCATGAATTTTCCGGCGGACAACGCCAGCGCATCGCCATCGCCCGCGCGCTCGCGCTCGAGCCGAAGGTCATCGTCGCCGACGAACCCGTCTCCGCCCTCGACGTCTCGATTCAGGCGCAAATTCTGAACCTTCTCGCGCAGCTCACGAAGAAGATGAACCTCACGCTCATCTTCATCGCGCACGATCTCTCCGTCGTGAAACACATCTCCGACCGAGTCGCCGTGATGTATCTCGGGAAAATCGTCGAACTCGGCCTCGCCGCCGACGTGATCGAGCGTCCCCGCCATCCTTATACACGCGCCCTCGTCAGCGCCATCCCCACGCCCGACCCCGAAGTGGAGCGCACCCGCCAGCGCATCGTCC
>JANYBX010000320.1 GCA_025360615.1 Opitutia bacterium | reverse complement strand
CGGGAAGGCGAGCAAGGGCGGCTGGCGGGGCTGTGGTTTCACTGGTTCGCGGGCGACCTTCCTCCGATGCTGCCGACGGCACTGCGACAGCTCGGCGTTTTGACGACGCAACAGCCCGGGTGCAACGGCTTCGGCCAAGGTTTACTCGGCTGGTTTTTGGAGCGGGAGAACGCCACCGTAGCTCCCACGGGGCGCGGGGCTTGACAAGGTTTCTGGGCGGCGAATACGTTCTCCAACTCAATCAACCACACTTTGCAAAAAGGTGGGCCCCGCGGCCCGCCTTTTTTTTCCTCACACACCAACACCCTATGAGCAGCGAAATTCTTTCCGTCCTCGAATACATGGAGAAGGAGAAGGGCATTCCGCGCGCCGACATGATCTCGACGATCGCGAATGCGTTGAAGACGGCCGCCCAGAAAGGCGTGAACTCCGGTCAGGAACTGAAGATCGATATCAACCCCAAGAATGGCCAGCTCCACGCTTGGGCGGTGATGAAAGTGGTGGATTCGGTCAGCAATCCCCGGACCGAGATTCACGTTGAGAAAGCTCAGGCGGTGAAACCGGGCGCGCTCATCGGCGAGATGATCGACCGCGAGATCGAGCCCTCGACCCTCGGCCGCATCGCCGCGCAGACCGCGCGCCAGGCCGTGATGCAGCGACTGCGGCAGTTCGAGAAGGATCGCATCTACGACGACTTCAAGGACCAGATCGGCAACATCGTCACCGGCACCGTGCGTCGCCGCGAGCGCAACGACATCTTCATCGACCTCGGCAAGGCCGAGGCCGTCATGCCCGGCAAGGAGCAAGTCCCCGGCGAGGAATACCAGCCCGGCGACCGCATCCGCTGCATCCTGTTGGAAATCGAGAGCACGCCCCGTGGCCCCGAGATCATTCTCAGCCGCGCCAGCCAGAAATTTGTCCGCCGCCTCTTCGAACTCGAAGTCACCGAGATCGCCGACGGCACCGTGAAGATCGAGGCGTTTGCCCGCGAGCCGGGTTACCGCACGAAGATCGCCGTCACGAGCAAGGACCAGAAGGTTGATCCTGTCGGCGCGTGCGTCGGCGCCCGCGGCGCCCGCGTGAAGACCATCGTCCGGGAGTTGAACGGCGAGAAGATCGACATCGTCAAATATTACGCCGACCCGCGCGAGATGATCATCGAGGCGTTCAAGCCGGCGGTGCCGCGCGAGATCATCATCGACGAGAAAAACCACCGCGTCGTGCTGAAAGTTGCCACGGACGATCTCGCCATCGCGATCGGTCGCAAGGGCCAGAACGCGCGCCTCACGTCCCGCCTCATCGGCTGGCGCCTCGACATCGAGGAGTTCAAGGCCGCCGGCGACAATCCCGAGCAGACCGCCGCCGACCTGCTGGTGAAGACCTTCGTCTTCGACCCGGCCATCGCGTTGCGCCTCGTGCGCATGGGCATCACCTCGCCCGCCGCTTTCGAGGGTGTAGCCGCCGAGGATCTGACGGGCGGCGGGTTCACCGCCGAGGAAGCACAGGAAATCATCGCCCGCGTCGCGGGCTGAAGTTAACCTCTCTGTTATTTTTTTTCGCCGTTGAACTGAATGAGCACCCGCATCCACGAACTCGCCAAGCAATACAACAAGGACGCCAAAGAAATGCTGTCCTTGCTGAAGGAGCGCGGCTACGTGTCGGCGGATACCAAGTCGGTTTCGAGCACCGTCAGCAAAATCTACTTCGACGAGATTGAGAAAGAGTTTGGCGTGAAAGTGGAGGCGGCGGCTCCCGTCGCTGCGCCCGTCCCGGTGGAAGTGGCGGCAAACGAGCCTTCGAAGGTGAAAATCCCCGCCGGCGTGTTCGTGAAGAGCACTCAGGACATCGCGCGCGAAAAAGAAGTGGCCGCCGCCGTCAAGGCCGCAGGCAGCACGCCCCCGATGTCCGTCGCCCCCGCCGCTGTTCCGGTCTCGCCGCCGAAAGCTCCGACGCCCCCTCCGGCCCCGCGTTCCTTTTCCGCTCCGCCTCCCGTGGTTGTGCCGTTGGCCAAGGCTCCGACCACGCCGCCGTATGCTCCGCGCCCGGTCGCTCCGGCTCCCGTCCCCGCGCCCGTTCCGGTGGTGAAAGCGTCCGCGCCCGTGGTGGCGCCGCCGCCGGCCCCCCTCCTTTCCCGTCCGCCGATGGCGTCCGCGCCGCCGGCTGCACCGTCCACTCCGCCACCGATGTCGAAGGCTCCCGTCGCATTGCCATCGATGCCTTCGCGCGCGCCGATGGTGCCGAAACCGCCGGGGTTGATGACGGCGGTTCCGGGTGCTATCGGGGCATCCTCGCCGCCCACTTCATCGGTTACCGTCACACAGGTCGGCGACGTAAAGACGATCCACATGAAGCCGCCGGTGGTCGTGCGCGATTTTGCCACGGCGCTCGGGATGCGGCCGTTCCAGCTCATCTCGGAGCTGATGCAGATGGGGATTTTTTCGGCCATCACGCAGTCGATCGACGAAGCCGTCGCGGCGAAACTCGCTGAGAAGCACGGCTTCCTGCTCGAGGTAAAACACCGCGGCACCGCCGTCACGCAGCAGAGCCAGAAGGAGAAAAAGGAAAAGAAACCGGAAGAGGATGAATCGGCCCACCTCGTCACGCGTCCGCCGGTCGTGTGCATTCTCGGCCACGTTGACCACGGCAAGACCTCGCTGCTCGACGCGATCCGCAAGGCCGACGTCGCCGCCGGTGAGGCTGGCGGCATTACGCAGCACATCGGTGCCTACCAGATCGATTTCAACGGCCGCAAGATCACCTTCCTCGACACGCCCGGCCACGCGGCGTTCACGAAGATGCGGTCCCGCGGTGCGAGCGTCACCGATGTCGCGATCCTCGTGGTCGCCGCCGACGACGGTTTCATGCCGCAGACCGACGAGGCGCTGAAGATCGCGCTCGGCGTGAAGGAGCAGCAACCCGAGAAATTCGCCCTCATCGTCGCCGTCAACAAGATGGACGTGAAGGGTGCGAATATCGACCAAGTCAAGGGCCAGATGCAGCAGCGCAACATCGCCCCGGAAGACTGGGGCGGCGAGACCGTCACCGTGCCCGTGTCCGCGATCAAGGGCACCGGCATCAACGATCTTTTGGAGATGATTATTCTCCAGTCCGACGTCCTCGAGCTGAAGGCCAACCCGAAGGCCGAGGCCAGCGGCGTCATCATCGAGTCTCAGGTCGACGTGGGCCGCGGCCCGCTCGCGACCGTGATCGTCCAGCGCGGCACCCTGCGCGTCGGCGACGCCGTCGTGTGCGGCCCGAATTGGGCGAAGGTGCGCGCGATGTTCGACGACCAGGGCAAGCCCCTCAAGGAAGCCCCGCCCGCCACGCCGGTCCGCGTGATCGGCTGGAGTGGCACGCCTGACAGCGGCGCCGCCTTCAAGGTCGTGAAGAACGCCCGCGAAGCCGAAAATCTCGCCGAGGAAGAGCAGCAGCGCGTGAAGAAAATCACGACGACCTCCGACTCCGCGCCGAAGGAAGTCTCCGTCGATCTGCTCTTCGCCAACATCGCCGCCACACAGGAGAAAGTGCTCAAGCTCATCATCAAGACCGACGTGTTTGGCTCGACCGAGGCCATTCGCAACATTCTCGAAAACATCAAGAGCACCAAGGTTTCCCTGGAGATTGTGTCGACCGATGTCGGCATCATCACGAAGAACGACGTGCTCATGGCCGGTGCCGCCGGCTCCGTGATCGTCGGGTTCAACACCAAGCTCGAAAACGGCGTCACCCCTCTCGCCAAGCATCACGGCGTGCGCATCGAGACCTACGGGATTATTTACGAACTCGGCGACAAGGTGCGCGAGATGATGGCCGACCTGCTCGACCCCGATCTCAAGGAGACCAAGACCGGCGCCGCCGAAGTGCGCGCCACGTTCCCGCTCGCGAAGGGTTTTGTCGCCGGCTGTCTCGTCACCGAGGGCAAGATCAACCGCGGTGCCTCCGCCCGCCTCCGTCGCAAAAAAGACAGCGTCCACGAGGGCAAGATCGGCACGCTCAAACGCTTCAAGGACGACGCCAACGAAGTCCGCGCGGGCCTCGAGTGCGGCATCAAGCTCGACGATTTCAACGGCTACGAAGTCGGCGATATCATCGAGTGCTACGAGGTGCAGAAAGTCAGGGCGGCGCTCTGACGAGAGCCGGTTGCGGATCGCGGATTTCGGATTGAATTCTGTCCAATCCGCGATTCGAAATCACCGATCCGCCATTCCCGATGAGCAACCGCACCGTCCGCATCAACGAACTTGTCCAGCGCGAGCTGAACGGCATTTTGCGCCGGCGCTACCAGGTGGAGTCGATTGCGATCACCATCACCGAGGTGCGCGTCGCGCCCGACCTGCATGACGGCAAGGTGCGCGTCGCCATCGTGGGCGACGAGGCCGCCGTGGAAAAAGGCATGGTCTGGCTGCGGCGCAAGGCGCCGGAAATCCGCGAGGAACTCGGCCGGCTGATCACGCTGAAATTTTTGCCCAAGCTGGTTTATTCGCTCGACGAAACGACGCCCCGCAGCGCGCGCGTGCTCGCGATGCTCGACGACTTGGACAAGGTCTCGCCCGTCACGCCCGCTGCCGCTCCCACGCCGGAAAACCCGGCCCCTCCGGCGAGCTAAACCGTTTCCCGCCGTGGAAAGCTATTTCCCCGCCCTTGCCGCCGACTTCGTCCGCCTGCGCGCCGCGCTTGCGGGCCGGGCAGTGGCCGTGATCGGGCACGCGCGACCCGACGGCGATTGCATCGGGTCGCAAGTGGCGCTCGCCCGCGTGCTCATCGCGCTCGGCCACGACGTGGTCTGCGTCAACTCGGACATCGTGCCGCGCCGGCTGCTCTTCCTCGTGCCGGACACAAAATTTATCCGCACGGACGAAGCCCTCGCGCTGCCGCCCGGGCGCGCAGCGGTGTTTGTCGATTGCGCGGACCACGCGCGCAGCGGCGACCGGCTCAAGGCCCATTTCTCCGCGCCGGTCGGCAACATCGACCATCATCGCTCCAACACGGGCTACGCCGCGATCAACCTGATCGACAACGCCGCCGCGGCGACGGGCGAGATTCTCGCCGGCCTTTTTCTCGACGCCGATTTGCCGATCGACGCGCGCACGGCGCAGGCGCTTTACACGGGCATCCTCACCGACACGGGCCAGTTTCGCTTCAACGCCACCTCGCGCCGCTGCTTCCAGCTCGCGGGCGAGCTCGTCGCTCGCGGCGCGCAGCCGGCCGAGGCGGGCTTCGAGTTGTTCGAGCGCGAAAGCCACGGGAAACTCCGGTTGCTCCAGAATTTTATCGGCTCGCTCCGCATGGAATGCGGCGGCCGTGTCTGCATCGGCACGCTCGCGGAAGGCGTGTTTGCCGCCACGGGCACGACGGCCGAGGACACGGAGGGTCTGGTCGACTACGCGCGCTGCATCGAGGGCGTGGACATCGGCGTGTTGATCGAGGAGCGGCCGAATGGCGCGGTGAAAGCCAGCCTGCGCGCGAAGGAGCCGGCCTATCGCGTCGATACGCTCGCCGCGCAGTTCAACGGCGGCGGCCACGCGTGCGCCGCCGGGCTCAACCTAAAAACGGGCGCGGCCGATTTTTATCCCCGGCTCGTCGCGGCGCTGGAGCGGCGGCTGGGCGAAGTCCAGGCAGCGAAAAAAAACTGACCATGTTACAGCCCGCCAAGGAACTCGACGGCATCCTGCTTGTGGACAAGCCGGCTGACCACACCTCTCACGACGTGATCGCGCGCCTGCGCGGCAAG
>JANYBX010000315.1 GCA_025360615.1 Opitutia bacterium | reverse complement strand
TCGCGGGATAAGCGCCGCTCTCCACCAGCTCCGCGATCGCCGCCTGCACGCGCGGCTTGTCCTCGCGATAGGTGACGCCGAACCACGTGCCCGCCGTCGGCAGCACCCGCACGCTCGCCTCGGCTCGCCCAATCATCGCCGCCACCGCCGCCGGCAGATAAAATTCCGCCTTCAAGGGATCCGCCGATGGAGGCGGGGTGCCCCCACCCCGCTCCGATCCTTTGGCGGGTGAGGGCACCCGCCCTCCAACCGATTCGAGAAAATTTTCGAACTGCGCGTCGAGCGCCGCGAACACCGCCGGCGTGAAACCCCAGCAGTTCATCGAAACCGTTTCTCCGCCCGAAAACTTTTTCCCCGTGCCCACCTCGGCCGGCAAAATCCCCGTCTGCTCGACGATCCCGCGCAGCCGCCCGCCCTCCACGGTGCATACCCCGCGCGACACCGCGCCATGCTCCGACAACGTTCGCGCGAGCCGAAAACCCACCATTGCAAACTCCGCCGGTTGCACGGCCCGCGACACGGGTGCGACCTCCGGCCCGTGCAAAAAATCCGCGAGCTGCACGAACGAATCCGCTCCGTAGAAATCATCCGCGTTGATCACCGCGAAGTTTTCCCGGAGCGCCCCGCGCGCACACCACACCGCGTGCCCCGTGCCCCACGGTTTCTCGCGTCCCGGAGGCGGAGTGGATCCATCCGGCAGCGCGTCGACTGCCTGGAAAACATAATCCACCGCGATCTTCCCCGCATACTTCGCACCGACCTGCGCCCGGAAAACTTCCTCAAACTCCCGCCGGATCACAAACACCACCCGCCCAAATCCGGCGCGGACCGCATCGAACACCGCGTAGTCGAGCACCGTCTCGCCGCTCGGGCCGACAGGATCGATCTGCTTGAGCCCGCCGTAGCGCGAGCCCATGCCAGCCGCGAGGACGAGGAGCGTGGGTTGCATCGCCGACCAGCAAAGTGCGAGCGAAGCCGGCGCGGCGAGGTCAAATCTCAGGCCTGCATTTTTCGGCCCTGTGACTTCGTTATAGCGAAAAAAGAAAGTGGCCTTGCAGTAGGAGCGGCTTTACGCCGCGATTCTTCCTACGGTGGCCGAGGGCGGCCGCGTGGCCTCCGGCTTGGTCATGGGGTCGCTTGGTCATGGGGTCCGCTTGGTCATGGGGTCAGGCCTCGAATCTTTGAATTCTCCGGAATCCGCCTCCCGACTCGCCGCACTTCGCCGCAAACTTACATATTTGCTTACCGACCCACCCGTTCCCATGTGCAGGTAGCCAGCGATCCAACCATTTGTCGCGCTGGTCGTCCGTCGCAAGGTGTCAGCGATCGCGACTTTCCATTCCGCACCTTTCCAATCCTCCCTCGCATCGATGCGTGTCTTGCGCGCCGCCGCCAGCAGTCCATCCCCTGCCTCGATCCATTGCGCCTCCCGGAGCGCTTTCGCCTCCGGACCCGCGTGCTCGCTTCGCGCCAGTTTGGTGTTGGCATGATCTTTGGCGACCGCCTGACGCCAGGCATGGGTGCCGATGGCCCACCCGCTCGACAGCGGCCCGTAGTCGTCGTTCTCCTGCTCGCCGGGCTTGGCCATGTGGCGTTGCAAGTGCGCGCAATAGTCCGTCCAGCCCGCCGCCGTATCCTCCAACCCACGCTCCCACAGCCACTCCGGGGCTGCCAGACACTCGGGCCGCGGCCCCCGCACGAAGCGTCCCAAGCTGCTCCAGCGGAATGCCGCCGCCTGCTCCAGCGGCACAATCCCCGCCCGCACCGGATTGAGGTGAATATAGTCCGCCACCCTCGCCAGCGCCGGCCCGGGCTCCACCAGGATTGCTTGATAGCGCCCTTGAAACAGATGCCCCCGCTCGCTCCTCAGCCGGTTGAAACGCGTCGCAAACGTCCCCTGCAACCATTGCATCCCCGTCGCCAGATTCCCCCGCGGCGTCTCCAACGCCAGATGGTAGTGGTTGCGCAGGATCACGTATGCGTGCAACCGCCACCCCGACTTTCCGCACGCCTCGAATACGCACCGCTCAAACGCCGCCGCCGCCCCCGCCGTCCCGAACACATCTTGCCGGTAATTCCCACGATTGATCACGTGGTAGATCGCATCCTCGTATTCTAATCTCAATTTCCGCGCCATACCCGACAAGGCAAACTCTCCTTTCGTTACCCGACAAGCAGAAATTCAACGATTCGAGGCCTGACCCCCTCGGCTTACCTGCTCTTTCTGCTTCTTTTTTAATTGGACGAAGACAATGCCCGCTGAGAGCCCGAAGAGTAACAGCGAAACTACGTGACAAGTTCTCGCCATCGGAGCGAGGAAAACGCTTTTCTGCATAATCTTTCTATCGAGCGCGAACT
>JANYBX010000309.1 GCA_025360615.1 Opitutia bacterium | reverse complement strand
CTGCCTCGCGCTCATGGTCATCTCCAAAAGCCTCGAGCGCATCGCCGACCACGCCACCAACATCGCCGAGGAGGTCGTGTATCTCTACGAGGCGAAGGACATCCGCCACACCGCGGGCAAAGCCCATGAAATCGAAAATCCTCATCGTTGACGACGAGCCCGACGCGCTCGAGGTCCTCGGTTTCAAACTCCGCGAGGCCGGCTATGCGCCCCTCTTCGCCAAGGACGGCGCGCGCGCCATCACCATCGCGCGCGACGAGCGTCCCGCGCTCATCGTGCTCGACCTGATGCTGCCCGAAGTCGACGGCCTGGAGGTTTGCAAAATCCTCCGTCGCGATCCCGGCACCGCCTCGATTCCTGTCATCATGCTCACGGCCCGCGCCGCCGAGATGGATCGCGTACTTGGCCTCGAACTCGGCGCCGACGACTACGTCACGAAACCCTTCAGCCCGCGCGAGCTCGTGCTTCGCATTAAGAAATTGCTCGCGCGCAGCCTGGCCACCGAGGAAGTCGGCGCGCGCCTCCGCTTGGGCGAAATCGACATCGATGTGCCGCGCCACCAAGTGAGCCTCTCCGGCCTGCCGCTCGTGCTCACGGCCACCGAGTTCAAGCTCCTGGAAATTCTCGCGCGCCGCCGCGGCCGCGTGCAATCGCGCGACCGCCTCCTGCAGGATGTTTGGGGCTACGAAAACCCCATCGACAGCCGCACCGTCGACACTCACATGCGTCGCCTCCGCGAAAAACTCGGCGACTCCGCCCACTATTTGGAAACCGTTCGCGGCGTCGGCTACCGCTGTCTTGCCGAGGAATGAGGGTAGGACGGTCGAGGCGAACGGCTTTCCGTGTAGCGACGTTTCAGCGCGTTGAGGTCAACGCGCTCCACCTTTGAACATTCGCTTTCCCTGAGTTTTTTGCGGTCAATCAAGACGCACTGATCCCATGATTTTTGCTTTCACCCTCACGCTTTTGCTCGCCGCCGTCTTCGCCCTCGCCTGGTGGTTCGAGCGCGCCCGCCATTTCCGAACCGAAGCCACCCACCGCCGTGAACTCGAGGAACAGCGCGCCCACCGCGAGGCCGGCCTGCGCGAGCAGACGCAGCGCACCGTCGCGCTCTTCGACCGGATGGTGGAGGGCCTGATCGTCGTCGATGCCGCGGGCCGCATCCGCCTCGCCAACCGCGCCGCTGGCGAGTTGTTCGCGTTTCCCCCGCCCGCCACCGAGCGCACCATCCTGGAGGCCACGCGTCATCATGAGGTCGCCGCCCTCGCGGCGCGACTCGACCGGGAGCCGGAAATTCTCGGCCACGAACTCCGCCTCGAAGGCATCGGCCCGCCGCGCTTCCTTCAAGTCAACGCCCTCGCGCTCCGCGATGCCGACGGCGGGCGCGATGGCGCGATCCTGGTTTTCCACGATCTCACGCGCCTCCGTCAGCTCGAATCCGTGCGGCAGGAATTCGTCGCCAACGTCAGCCACGAGCTGCGCACGCCGCTCTCGCTCATCAAGAGCGCGGCGGAAACTCTCCTCGACGGCGGCAAGGACGATGCCGCGGCGCTCACCCGGTTTCTCCAGATCATCGACAAGCACGCCAACCGGCTGACGCTCCTCATCGACGACCTGCTGATGCTCTCCACGCTCGACTCCGGTCACATGCGGTTGAACCTCCAGCCGATTTCGCTCCGCAGCGCGGCCCAGGAGGTGACCGATGATCTCAAGGCCCGCGCCGGTTCGCGCGGCGTGGTGTTGGAAAACGCCATTCCCGCCGGCCTCATCGCGCAGGCCGATCCCGACCGCCTCCGGCAGGTGCTCTCCAATCTCCTCGACAACGCCATCAAATACGGCCGCGTCGAGGGCCGCGCGACGGTCTCCGCGCGCGCGCTCGAGAACAAGCGCGTGGAGATTTCCATTCGCGACGACGGCCCGGGCATCCCCGCCGAGGCGTGTGCGCGCATCTTCGAGCGTTTCTATCGCGCCGACAAAGCCCGCTCGCGCGAGCAGGGCGGCACGGGTCTCGGCCTCGCGATCGTGAAACACGTGGTGCAGGCGCACGGCGGCGAAGTCCGCGTCGAAAGCGAAGTGGGCGCCGGCGCGACGTTTTTGTTCACCTTGCCGGTGGCTTAAAATCGAGCGGTCGCTTGCGAAGGAAAATGAGCGGGACACTTTTGCAGCATGACGGATCCCGCTCCTTGGAAAACGCCGCGCCCGAAGCAGGGCGGTAAAACAAAACTCACCGCCGCGAATGTGGCGTGGGCCAAAGCGCGCGCGAAGAAAGCGGGCCGACGCTATCCCAACCTAGTCGACAACATGGCGGCGGCGCGGCGCCAACAGCCGCCGCCGGATCATGCCGGCAAAGATCACCCCTGAATCGTTCCGCTCGTTACGCCGGAAGCGGGACTGTGAGGCGAAAAACCGTTCCCTCCGGCCCGGTGCGAATCACCGCGAGTTCGGCGTCGATCTGACGGGCGAGCAAACGGCTGATCGCCAGGCCGAGGCCTGTGCCGCCTTCGCGGCCGCTGCGGCCGGGCTCGAAGAGATGTGCGCGCACGGTTTCGGAAATGCCACCGCCTTCATCGGAAACTTGAAGGACGACGAGGGCGGCGGAGCGCGTGAGCTGGACCGCGACCGGTTGTCCGGCGGCGGACGCGGCGACGGCGTTCTGCACGAGATTCGCGGCGATGAGGCAGAGCAGGCCGCCGCGGTGACTGTCGAGCGTGGACGAGAAACCTCCGCCGACGTGCAGGAGCACGCCGCGCTCGCGGGCGCAGGCGGCGTTGCGATCGCGGATGATCGCGGCGAGTTCATCCCCCGTGAATTCATAGTGTGCGTTCGCGCCGGCATCGCTGAGGAGGGCGACGGTTTCCCCGATCATTTTTTGCAGCCGCTCCGTGTAGCCGGCGGCGGATTGCCAGTCCTCGGTGTTCTCGCCCTCGGTGCCGCGGCTGGCGACGACCGCGCGCAGGCCGGCGACGGGGCCTTGCAAGCCGTGGATGAGGTGCGAGGCGATTTGGCCGAGGGCGGAGGCCTTGGCGGCGAGCGTGAGTTCGAAGTGCGTGCGCGCGAGGCGTTCGTTGCGCTCGGCGATGGTGCGCTGCGCGCGATGCAGGCCGACAGCGGCGAGCGCGATGACTCCCGCGATCAGGCCGGTGCCAAGCGCGAGGGTCGTGTTGGTCTGCCGGTTGATCCGTTCGTCGATGGCGGCGAGTTCGGTGGCGAGTGGGCGGGCGTCGAGGTAGTAGCGGGCGAAACCGACGAGCTGGTTGGGGTCGCGGCCGTGCAGTGGGAGGAGCACTTCGAGCACGGGCGCGGTGGGCGGGCCGGGGCTCACGCCGGCGAAGGTCTGGCGCAGCGGGAAATCCGGATGGTAGCGGCTGATGGGCTTTTTTTCGAGGAGCTGGATGTAGTCATCGACGGGCAGCTCGACGAAGAGCAGCCCGGCGGGGACGTTTTCCAGCGTGTCGCCATCGCGATCGAAGATGGCGACGGCGAGCATGCCTTGCTGTTGCGCGCTGCGGAGCACGGAGGAGAGCAGCGTGGCAGGGCTTTTGCCCGGGGTGGTTTCGCTTTCGACGAGTTGCTGGAGCGCCACGGGAAAGAGCACGGTGGCATCGCGCCCGATGATTTTCTCGTGGATGTCGGCCCGCAGCTCGACGCGGAAGCGCAGCAGGAGGGCGACGAAGATCGCCACGAGCGCGCCGCCGGCGAGGAGGGCGGCGAGCGCGAGGCGGGGCAACGGGGCGGTCGTCATGCGGCGTGCGCGGCTCAGGGCTGCCGGGAACCTCCGGGGATGGGCAGTTCGAGTTTTTGGAGAGCGGCGGCGTAGAGCAGGCGGCGCTGGCCGGGGCTGAGGCCGGGCTCGAAGACGGCGGTGTCGTAGTCGCTGTAGCGTTCCGCGAATTCGTGCTGCTGATATTCGAGGGCGAATTGATTGATCATGGCGTCCACCGACGGGCGGCCCGGGCCTGAGGCGGACGCGCCGGCGGCTTTTACGACATCGGCGCGCAGGGCGGATTTGGTGCGGTCAAGCGCGGCAAAGTTCCGCGCCTGTTCGTCGTTGAAGAGGGCGAGTTCCGCCTGGTAGGCCGGCAGGGCTTGGGCCTCGGCCCTCGATTGCTGGCGGCCGGGTATGATGACGATTTTTGAGGCGGCGGCCGCGCGGTTGAACTCGATGCGGGCGGAGGGAAACGCTTTCTGCGTCGCGGCCAGTTTATCCTGCATGGCGCGGAGGAGTTGCTGGCGTTCGCGCGTGTAGGCGCCGATGCGGACGGCGGTTTCGTTGGTGGCGACCGGGCGATGGAGCCGGTTCGGATTGGCCTGGGCGGCGAGACCTTGGCGGATGTCCTCGGCTAGCGTCTCAAGCGCGGCGATACGGGGGGCTTGCTGTTCGGCGAGGGGATGGAGGGTGCTTTTGCGGGTGAAATTAAAAAAAGAGCGGTCGAGCTTGTAGATGGCCGAACGCAGCTCCTCCTTTAGCGCGGATTTTTCCTTCTGGTAGGCGGCGATTTTCGCGGAGAGATCTTCGGGCAGGTTTTTCGGCAGGTGGACGCGCGCGGTTTCGGGCGACAGGTAAAAATAGGCATCTGGCGCATCGAGGGCGATGTCGGCCGTGGGCTCGGCGAGCGGCTCGTTCAACTCCAGCGCCAGTTCCTGAAGGAGGCGGCGCTGGGCCGGGATGAGGTTGGGATAAAAATAGGCGGCCGCACGGATCACCTTGAACTCATCGATGCGGGACTCGTAGCGGACGTCGTCGCCGAGCCGCCAGCTGCGGTTCGCATCCCAGTCGGCCCAATCGACGCCGCTGCGGAAAAAGCCGCCGCTCTCAAGATCGGAGCGAATGGCTTCCGCTTCCTGCTCGAACGCATCGATGCTGGGCGCCTGTTGCACGGCGAAGGCGGCGAGTTCGCGGGCGCGAGCGGCGGGCTCGGCTTCACGGAGCGCGTCGAGCCGGGCGTGGAGGGCGGCGAGCAGTTCGGCGCGGGTGCCGCGATAGATCGTGAGCCGTTGGTGCTGTTTCCTCGTCAGATCCTCGTGGTGCAGGTGGGTGGCCAGCGGCGGATAAAAAATTTCGCCGACGTAGGGGGTGAGCTGTGGCGTGATGGGAATGGCGCTTGAAGGCCGGTTCACGAATGAAAGGAAGGAGGAGGAGTTCGCGGCGCCGCGGGCGGCGAGCCGCGCGGCAAGGGCGGAGAGGTCGGCCGACCGGTTCGCGAACGTAAGGAAGGCGGGCGAGCGGCGGGGGAGCGTGCCGCCCAACGGGGGCGGCGCAGGTGGGAAATAAAAATAATTCTGGGGGTAATAATAAGTGCTGCTCGCAAAGGCGGACGAGGATGAGGAGGAGAAGCCGTAGTCCGAGAAACTGTTGCCGATGGAATTATTGGAATACTCGATGATCGGCGGCGGGAGGGGCTGGTTCGTGTAGGCCGACGAGGTGGGCGCGTCGCTCGAGCTGGACGTGGGCGCTGCCGGGAGGACGGTGCAGAGCAGGCCGGCCAGCGCGGCGGTGGTGAGGCGGAAACGGGCGGGGAGTGGGTTCATGGAAGGATCCCATTGCTCGCGCGGTGCCAGCGGCCTGGCGGCACGTGCAAGCCGCTGGCTCGGGTGGAATTGAAAATTTTCCGTCATCGACAAGGGGCGCGGCCTAAAAATAAATCGGGGGTGGGCAACCAAATCGGCGGTAAGAAATAACCTCGAATTGGTTGACGGCAACCGACGGCTGGCGGCGATCAATGGGCGGAATCGCTTTTGCCGCCGGCGAGGCGGTAGCGGAGAAATTCACGCGTGACGCCGAGGCGACGGGCGGCGGCGGAAACGTTGTCATTGGTCTCGCGCAAGGCGTGCGCGATCAGTTCATCCGTCATCGCGTCGAGGGAAAACCCTTCTTCCGGCAACCGCCACGCGGGATGCCGCCAGGGCGAACCGGTGGCGGTGGTGAGGGGCTCGCCGAGGTGTGTGAACTCCAGCGGGCCGCCCGTGCCGAAGATCACGGCGCGCTCCAACTCGTGGGCGAGTTCGCGGACGTTGCCACGCCACGGCTGGGCCAGGAGACGCGCCTCCCCGGCGGGCGAGATGCGCAACTCGCTGAGGCGATGGCGCGTGCCGAGCCGGGCCAGCAGATGCCGCGCGAGCGCGAGGAGATCGGCACCGCGCTCGCGGAGGGGCGGGAGCTCGACGCGCAGGAGATTCAGCCGGTGATGGAGATCGTCGCGAAACGCGCCGGTCTCCACGAGCGTCGCGAGCGGGCGGTTGCTCGCGGCGATGAGCCGGACATCGACGCGAATTTCCTTCGTGCCGCCGAGCCGGCGGATGACACCATCCTCGACGGCGGTGAGGAGCTTGGCCTGCGTCGCGGCGGCGAGCGCGCCGATCTCGTCGAGGAAAAGCGTGCCGCCGTCGGCCGCCTCGAAGAGGCCGATGCGGGCGCGCTTGGCATCGGTGAACGCACCGCGCTCGTGGCCGAAAAGCTCGGACTCGGCCAGCGCCTCGGGCAGGGCCGCGCAGTTGAGCGTGATGAGCGGGCGCTCGGCGCGCGGGCCCGCGCGGTGCAGCCAGCGGGCGAGAGCGCTTTTGCCGGTGCCCGTCTCGCCTTCGATGAGCACGGGCGGCAGGTTGCGCTCCAGCCGGCGCTCGGCGGCGAGGATGGTGTCGAGTTCGGCGCGCACGCGGCCGAGGCTTTCGCCGAAGAAAAGCGCGTCGGCCGGACCGCCGGCGGTGCGTTGCTCGTCGCGCCGCGCGGCGCTGCGCGTGCCGCGGCAGCGCAGAAACGCCAGCGGCAGTTCCTCGGGCTCGAAGGGTTTCGAGAGATAATCGCCCGCGCCGAGCCGCATGGCCTCGACGGCTTTTTTCACGCCCCCGAAAGCGGTCATGACGACGACGCTGGTGTTTTCCGAAAACGCGCCCTCGCGGAAAAGCTCCAGCACTTCGCCGTCGGGCAGGTGCAGATCGACGAGGGCGAAATCAAAGCGAGCGTCGCGCAAGAGCCGGCGAGCTTCCTCGAGGCGCGTGGCTTCGCTGACCTCGGCGCCGAGGCCGCGCAGGTGGGCGGCGAGGCGTTTGCGGAGGACCGGCTCGTCCTCGAGCAGGAGAATTTCGCAACCGGCGGGGAGGGCGGTTTCGGCGGACATCGCGCAGCAATGCGCGCGATGGGCGGCGAGGTTTCAACGCAAAAAGCCCGGGGGCTCCCGCGTCGTCAGGGTGCACGGAGCGGCGAGCTTCAGGGAGAAGGCGTTCATGCATGGGTAAGCCAGCCAATCAACAGGCCGCTTCCCATCCCGCAGCCGACAGAAATCAGGATCCATAGGCTGAGCTTGAAGGATTGACCGATGTCTCGGAGATACTGCCCTCTGATTAGGGAGACGATGTCCGGCCGGAATGAAACCGAACGCAGGACCAAAAGTCGGCGTTGTCTTAAAATACGATTCGGAAAAGGAGTTTCGCCATGACCGCCCCGACCACCAATCCGGTTATGATGGGGATGACAGGCACACTCGTACTTTACGGCGCGGGACGAAAGCTCGCGCGGTAGTCGCGGCCGCGTTCGAGGCGGGCGGTGACATCGGCGTAGTCGCGGTTCGACAGGGCTGAACGGAAGGCGTGGAACTCGTTTTCGTAGGCGTTGAGGGCGCGGAGGATTTCATCGCGGTTCTGCTCGAGAATTGTGCGCCAGAGCGCGGGGTCGCTGCCGGCGATGCGCGTCGTATCGCGCAGGCCGCCGCCGGCGTAGCCGCTCCAGGCGGGGTCCTTCGTCGCGAGAAAGGCGCAGAGCGTGGAGGCGATGACCTGCGGGAGATGGCTGATGTGGGCGACGATTTCGTCGTGGCGGTCGGGATCGACGACGGCCGGCTCGGCGCCGAGATCGCGCCAGAATTGCACGACGGTCTCCGTGGCGCGCGCATCTGTGGTGGGGAGCGGAGTGACGAAACAGGTGCGTTTAACGAAGAGGTTCTCATCGCCGTGGGCCCAGCCGCTTTTCTCGGAGCCGGCCATGGGGTGAGCACCGACGAAATGGGCGCGTTTGCCGAGGACATCGGCGCAGTGGCGCGCGACTTCGCCTTTCACGCTGCCGACATCGGTGACAATGGTGCCGCGGGAAAGGAACGGCTCGATCCGCTTGGTGAGAGCGACGATCTGGTCCACGGGCGTGGCGATGACGACGAGCGTCGCCCCGAGCACGGCGCCTTCGGGGTCGTCGGCGACCTCGTCGCACCAAGGCTGCGCGGCGAGTTCTTGTCGCGTCTCGGGGCGGCGGGCCCAGAGGACAATCCGCCCCGCCAAGCTGCGCGCACCCGCCGCGCGAGCCACGGAGGCGCCGAGCAATCCGGGGGCGAGAATCGTGAGCTGCGCGAGCATGGGAGGAACAAAACCCGACAAACGCCGGGCATGTCGAGCGGCGACCGAGGCGCTCGGCGAGGTGAAAACGCGTAGCAGTTGAGCAATGGGCCGGGGCTCAGCGGCCGAGGGCGACGATGCGTTGGAATTCGGCAGCGGTGAGGGGCACCACGGAGAGACGGCTCTGGCGGACGAGCGCGATTTTCGCGAGGGAAGGCTCGCTCTTGATCTGCGCGAGCGTGACGGGGTGGGCGAGAGCGGGGCCGGCCTGGAGTTCGACGGCGACCCAGCCGGGTTCGTCGGCGGTGGCATCGGGGAAGGCGCTGAGGGTGACCTCGGCGAGACCTTGGACGGCTTTCGGGCCGACGCTCGCGTAGAAGAGCACGCGGTCGCCGGGCTGCATGGCGCGGAGATGAATTCGCGCCTGATAATTGCGGACGCCGGTCCACGCGGTGCGGCCGTCGCGTTGGAAAGTTTCCCAAGCGTAGGATTCGGGTTCGGATTTCACGAGCCAGTGTTGCGTTTTCATGGAGGGGGCGGTTGCGTGCGGACTGAAATGGATGCCGATGCCGCTGAAAAGGCCAAAGCCCGCCGGGCGGTGCGGCTGCTCTATGTGGTGATGACGGTGTTCATCCTTGCGCCTTTGCTCGTGGCTTATTTTTTTCGCTGAAGCCGGTGCGTTCGTGCCGGCGGTCCTTTCCCAGTTATGAATAAAACCCTTCTGCCCATCCGTCTGGTGTTCATCGCGCTTTGCACGGCCGCAGGGTGGCTGGTGTGCTATGCGATCGCGGATTGGGATGCGTATCGCCCGAGGGCGGCGTTCATGGGCCTCAGCATCGGCGTGCTGGTGGTGCTCGTGGACGTGATGCTGAAGGGGTTTTCGCTGCGCGGACTTTCGGCTGCGACGTTTGGCTTGGGAGTGGGGGCGTTGATCGCCTATTTGCTGAGCACCTCGCCGCTGTTCGAGTCGGCGGACCGCGACAACCTCTACCTCGCCCGGCTGGCGCTTTTTTTGATCTGCACTTATCTCGGCACGGTCATCGCACTGCGGGGCAAGGATGAGTTCAACCTCGTGATTCCGTATGTGCGGTTCGTGCCGCACGAGGTGGACGTGCCGCTGGTGGTGGTGGACACGAGCGTGCTGATCGATGGGCGCATCGCGAAAATTTGCGAGACGGGCTTCCTCAGCTCGGCGCTCGTGATCCCGCGCTTTGTGTTGAAGGAACTTCAAGCCGTGGCCGACTCGCAGGATCCGATCAAGCAGGCGCGCGGCCGGCGGGGGCTGGAGGTGCTGGCGGAGTTGCGGGCGATCAAGAAGCTGGACATCCGCATCATCGAGAGCGAGGTGACGCGGCATGACGAGGTGGACGCGAAGTTGATTTTTCTCGCGACGTCGATGCGGGCCAAGTTGCTCACGACCGACTACAATCTGGCGAAGATGGCGGAGTTTCAGAGCGTGCCATGGCTGAACCTGAACCTGCTCGCGAAATCACTCCAGCCCGAGCTGATGCTGGGCGAACACATCGAGGTGGAGTTGCTCAAGCCCGGCAAGGAAGAGGGCCAGGCGGTGGGCTATTTGCAGGATGGCTCGATGGTCGTGGTGAGCGCGGGGCGCGCGCACATGGGGCGGCGCGTGAGCGTGGAGATCGTGAGCGTGATTCCCTCGGCGGGCGGCAAGATGATCTTCGCCCGGGTGCCGGGCGCGGACCACGCGGCTTGAACCGGGGCAGGGCCGGCGGGTGCCGCTGAAAATAGGTGTTTACTTGGCGGCGGCGATTTTCCAATACCACACCCTTCTCTCGGGCCAGTAGCTCAGTTGATAGAGCGCGTCGTTCGCAACGACGAGGTCGTCGGTTTGATCCCGATCTGGTCCACCAACTTTAGATTGCGCGGCGGAAATGGCGGCGGAGCCGCGACTCAACGCAGCACTTGCTGCGACTGCGGATCGAAGAGCAGCGCCTGACCAAGCTCGAATCGCACGGGCACGAGGTCGCCCCGGCGATGCTGCACGCTGGAGGACATGCGCGCAATGAACGGCGTAGCGCCGGTGTGGAGATGGAGAAACGTCTCGGCCCCCATCGGCTCCACCAAGTCGATGGTCACGGTGTGCGCCGGCTCCGGGTCGCGCGCTTCCCTCACGTCCTCCGGGCGAATGCCCGCGACCACCGGCCGGTCCACGAATGGCGCGGCGCTGGCGGCGAGCGCGCCATCGAGCGTCAGTCGGAGCGGCGCGGCGCGGGGGTTGGTTTCAATAAACACGAGCGTGCCGCCGGCGCGTTGCACGACGCCGTGAAACAGGTTCATCGGTGGCGAGCCGATAAACCCCGCCACGAAGAGATTTTCCGGGCGCCGGTAGAGCGCGAGGGGCCGGTCCACCTGCGCGATCAGGCCGTCTTTCATCACGCAGATGCGGTCGCCCATCGTCATCGCCTCGACCTGGTCGTGCGTCACATAAATCATCGTGGCGCCGAGGCGCGCGTGGAGCTTGGAAATCTCCGTGCGCGTCGAGACGCGCATCTTCGCGTCGAGATTCGAGAGCGGTTCGTCGAAGAGAAACACCTTCGGTTTGCGCACGACGGCGCGGCCGACGGCGACGCGCTGGCGCTGGCCGCCGGAGAGGGCCTTGGGTTTGCGGTCGAGCAGGTTTTCCAAGCCGAGCATGGCCGCGGCCTCGCGCACGCGCTGGTCGATCTCGGGCTTGGGCAGTTTTCGCAGCTTCAGCCCGAAGGCCATGTTTTCGTAAACGCTCATGTGCGGGTAGAGCGCGTAGTTTTGGAAAACCATCGCGATGTCCCGGTCCTTCGGGAGCACGTCGTTGACGATTTTCCCATCGATGGAGATCGATCCGCCGGAAATCTCCTCGAGCCCGGCGATCATGCGCAGCGTGGTGGACTTGCCGCAACCGGAGGGCCCCACCAGCACCATGAACTCGCGGTCCTCGACAGTGAGGTTGATGGCATCGACGGCTTTGACGCCGGGACCGCTTTTTTCGGGGTAGATCTTGCTCAGGTTTTCGAGGACGACGCGGGCCATGACGGAAGCGGAGATTCAGGGGTGGGAGCGGAAACGCGAAGGAAGATTTCGCACGGGAAGCTGATTCAGCGTTAAACACCGGCTCGGCCCCGCGCCGGCAACGGTAAACGGTCCCGCGCCATCGGAGCGAGCGAGGTGTGTGACGATCCGACGGCGGGCCGGTCACACCCCTGAAACTTTGCTCAGACTTGCGCGTTGGCCCCGCACTTGCTCTTGTGCTCTCTGTCTCCGGGGTAAACGTCCACCCACTGAAACCACACCACTGCCAATGAAAAAGAACACCACGCCCGCCAAGTCGCCCACCCCTGCGAAAAAGTCCACCGCGCCCGTTCCCGCGCCGAAAGTGAAACGCCCCGCGCCTGCCAAAAAAACCGCCGCGCCCTTCGCGCCGGTGGCGAAAGCGGCGGTCCCGGTCGTGAAAGCCGTCGCCCCGAAGCCAGTCGTCACCGTCATCACGGCGAAGATCGACATCGGTTTCGGCAATGCGCTCTACGTGCGCGGCGAAGGCGCCGGCCTCAGCTGGGATCGCGGGCTCCTGCTCGATTGCGTCGGCGACGACCAGTGGACGGTCACGCTCGGCGAATCGGCGCGGCCCATCGTGTGCAAGTTTTTGGTCAACGACCTGAGCTGGAGCACGGGTGAGGACTACGTCGTCGCGCCCGGCGGCAAGACGGCGTTCGAGCCGGCGTTCTAGGCCGTTCCGCGCGGCGAATCAGGCTGCAGGGCCGGCCGGCGCTGCGGCGCGGTCTGGATTGAGCGCGCGCAGGCGGGCCGCCACGTGTTCCGCCGCGGACTCGCGCGACTCGAGCGCGCTGGCGGGGACATATTCGCAGCGCATCCGCACGCGCGAAAAAGGCTTGGGCAGATAAAAGCGATCCCAGCTTTTCAACTGCCACGCCGAGTCAAATTCCGCGCCGATGAGCAGCAGCGGCGCTTGCGCGCGACGTGCGACGATGAGCGCCCCGGCCTTGAAATCGTAGCATGGCCCGCGCGGCCCGTCGGGCGTCACGCCGATGTCGTGCCCGGCGCGCAGCACCTCCACGAGGGCGTTCGCCGCCTCGCGCCCGCCGCGACTACTGGAGCCGCGCACGGCGCGCATCCCCGCGAGCGAGAAAAACGCCGCCAGCCACGCGCCATCCTGGCTGGCGCTGATCAAGGCGTAGGCGGGCCGGCCGGCGCGGAAGCGGCGAAAAATTTCCGCGGAGAGAAACAGCCGGTTGTGCCACAGCACGAGCGCCACCGGCTCCTCGCGCCGGGTGTAGTTGCGCAGATCCTCAGGCGAAGTGTCGAAGCGCAGCGTGCGTCCCCACAGTTGGAGCAGCATTCCGAAGGGCCACAACACGGCGCGGCGCCAGCCGGCGATGCGATGCACTTGCGCGCCAGTCGCGGAGGGGGCGTTGGAAACCTCGGGAGAGGGGAGAGGGTTGGGCGCGGGATTCAGGCGCGCGGTTGTCGCGCAAACCGCACGCCACGCCAAGCGAAAGTTCCGCCCCCGCCTGCATTGACGCGCGCGGCGATCGCCGGCACCAACCCGCGATGGCCCCCGTCCTGCCGCCCTGTCCGCATCTGCCCGCGCCGCGCGCCGGGCTCGACTGGCGCGCGCTGCACGCCTATCGCGACCTCGATCGCGGGCCGGAGTTTTATTTCGGCTGCCTCGAATACGGCCACGCGCTCTGGCAACGCGGCTTCGCGGCGCGCGCGATCCTGTGCCTTGACCGCGCGTTCGCGGCCGAATTGCGGGGCGACGAGCCGGTGCTGAGCGAATGGCCGCTGCCCTACGGGGCGACGGCGTGGATGATCGCTCGCGCGCCGGCCGGGGTTTTCATCGGCAACCCCCGCGTGCATTTCCAGCACTACGCCGATCGTATGAACGAACCCCGCCGCGACCAACGCCGCTGGCGGGCCTGGGCCTGCTGGGCGCTCACGCTCGTGGTGCGCCCGGAATTCCCGGGCGATCCCGCGCATCGCGTCGACGAACCGGCCCTCGTGGAAATCGCCGCGCAACTCCGCGCCCACGGCCTGCCGGGAGAAGCGGAGGTGTGGCAGGCGACTTTGCGCGACGCTCCGGCGATGCGGCCGGCTTGACGCTCCGCTGTCGGCCCGCTTGAACGGCGGCCCCGGCGGGTTTGAAAACTTCCCCCTATGATCACCCGTCGAAAATTTGTCGGCCTTCTCGCAGCGTTACCGGTGGCGTCACGGCTCGGTCGGGCCGCCGAGGGCGCGGCGGCCGAGTTGCCGGCGGAGGCGTTTTCGGAATTTTCAAAACATCTCAAACCCATTGGGCGCATTCTGGAGCTGGAGGGTTTTTATGTCTGGTGCATCGCCCCGATCGAGGATGCCGCCGGCCGCACGCACGTGTTTTTTTCGCGTTGGCCCTCGGCGAAAGGCATGGGCGGCTGGATCAACTCCTCCGAGATCGCGCACGCCGTGGCCGACGCCCCCGAGGGTCCGTATCGCGTCGTCGGCACCGTGCTCGCGCCCCGCGGCCCCGGGCATTGGGACGGCACCACCTGCCAC
>JANYBX010000304.1 GCA_025360615.1 Opitutia bacterium | reverse complement strand
GCCGATGGTGAGCGGGGCCGGGGGCGGGAGTTTAGCGGCGGCGGTGGCGTGGAGTTGCCAGTCGATGGGAAACGGAAACCGAGTGATGCGCGGGGCGAGCTTTGGGTTTTCCTCGATGAGTTTCGCGGTGACCGCCGCGCTGAGGGAGAGCAGCAGATCGACGCCGCCATAGAAACGCGCCTGTCCCTTGGGCATGCGGGCGACGACGGCGACGACGCGGCCGGCGGAAGGTTTCACGCGACGCAGCCAGACGGGGAGCGCGACGGTGTTGCTGAGGACGATGTCGCCGGGCGGGAGGGCGCGGGTGACACGGAGGCTCCAGAAAAAATCGAGCGCAAGGTTGAGAAAAAGCCGGCGCGTGTGATTGGCTCCGCGCAGGCGGACGTGGCGGACGCCGGCGACGGTTTCGCGATCAGGAAAGCCGGGCCACGCGCGGGAAATGAAAGTGACCTCGTGGCCGGCGGCGGCGAATTGTTGCGCGAGACGATGCCAGATTTTTTCCGTCGCGCCGCCGCGCACGGGAGGCACGGGGAGGAAAAAACCGGTGACGATGGTGATTTTCACGATTCGGAAAGTGTCACCTATTGGGTGACACTCGCAGTGAGGGCGGCGAGGAGGCCGGCGGTGGTTTGCGCGTAGGTGTAGCCGGCGATGCGGGTGGCGAGGGCGGCGCGGAGGCGGGCGCGCGCCGCGGGATCAGCGAGGGTGGCGAGGGCGTGGGAAAGCTTTTCCTGGAGCGCGCCGGGGGTGTCGGCGGAGAAGACCCAGCCGGTTTCGCCGTCGGTGACGAGGTCGCGCTGGCAGCCGACGCGATCGCTGACGAGCGCGGGGACGCCGAGGTGCATGGCCTCGTTCACGGCGAGGCCCCAGGTTTCGTAGTGGCCGCGGGAGGGGAGGACGAAGAGATCGGCGAGGAGATAGCGCGCGGGCATCTCGGATTGGTTGGCGAAGGGGAGGAAGTGAACCGAGCCGGCAGGCGCGGTGGCGGCGAGGGCGTGGAGCGCGGATTTTTCCTCGCCGTCGCCGACGAAGACGAGGGCGGTGTCGAGAGGGTGGAGCGCGAGAAAGGCGGCGAGGAGTTCGCGAGGCTGTTTCGCGGGGGAAAATTTTCCGGCGAAGAGGATGACGCGCGTGGAGAGAGCGAGCCCGAGCTGTTGGCGGAGGGTGGCGGCGGCGGCGTGGTGCGAGGGCTCGGCGGGGTTGAAGAGGGCGGTGTCGACGGCGTGGGGCGCGAAGTGGAGGCGATGGTCGGGCACGCCGAGGAGGGTAAAGTAGTCGCGGTTGGCGGCACCGACGGGGAGAAAGGCGGCGAATTGCGCGTAGAGCAATCGCAGCGCGCAGCGGGTGGCGAAGGGCGGTGCGCCTCGGCCGAGGAGGTGGGAATCGCCGCGAAAAATCAGGGGCACGCGGTGCAGGCGCGCCCAGAGGAGGACGCGAAGGTGGGTGTGATAGGCGTAGCCGAAGAGGAGAATGGCATCGGGCCGCCATGCGGCGAGGCGGGCGGGGAGGGTGGGGTTGCGCAGGCCGGAGAAGCGAAAGCTGCCGGGCTCGCGGGCGGTGTTGGGAACGAATTCGTGGTCGTAGCCGGAGAGGAGATCGACGTCCCACTTGAAGCTGGTCTGAAACTGGGGGTCGACGCGGGCGGTGACGCCGGCATCCCAGAGATAAAACACGCGGAGCTCGAGCGACGTGTTGGCGGCGAGCCAGCGGAACCACGGGATGTAATATTGGTTGGGGTGCGAGAGCACCACGGCGAGACGGGGGGCGGGCGTCATGCGGGGTGGGGGCACCCCGCCTCCATCGGCAGAGAGGTCGCGGGCGGGCGTCACTTGAGGAAATTGCGCAGGAAGAACGGCACGCCGAGGACGGTGACGCAGCCTTGCACAAAGGAACTGAGCCAGATGCTGAGGGTGAACTCGGTCTGAAACGACCAGGCCATGAGCACGATCATCAACATGCCGCCATAGGAGAGGACCGGGCTCTCGGACGCCCAAGTGCTGACGAGTTTGAAGGCGAGACCCATGAGCGTGCCGAGGGCGCCGAGGCCGAAGAAGCCGAAGTTGGCGTAGGCTTCCGTGAGCAAGCCGAAGGCGATGGTGGTTTTCACGGTGTCTTCGGGGCGTTGCAGGCCGTAGTAGATCGCGAGCGTGTAGGTGCTGATATGGCCGGGGGGTTTTTCCGGCCAGAAGAGGCGGGGGATAAACTGGGCGGGAATTTGCGCATAGGTTTCTCCGGCCAAATAGGGCTGGCGCTCGGGCGTGACGGAAACGACCAGGCACATGATATGGAAGAGGGAGGTGCGCTCGAGGAGATGGTTGTTCTCCTCGCTCTTGGCCTTGATCTCGGGATCGAGGCCGTAGTCGATCCACTCGGAGAAGAACGCGGGCAGATCAGTGATCGTGGGCGGCGGGGCTTTGTTTTCCCAATATTTCAGGCGCATGGCGCTCTTCCCGTTATGCAGCACGGCGACGACGGGCAGGACGAGCGCGAGAACGACGAACGGGATTTTTTTGCTACTGGAGACGTAGCCGAGCAGCCCGAGCAGCATGATCGAGATGCCGCCGACGAGGAAGAGCGCGGCCCAACTAAAGATGACTTGCGCGACGAGCAGGAGGGTGAAGGCGATTTTTTCGCCGGGCGGCAGTTGGTTTTGTCCCCAGCGGCGGCATTGAATGAAGGTGGCGATGATGCCGAGGCCATAGCACGCGGCGCGGAGGATGCCCTCGAGCTCAGAGGGAATCCAGTAGGTGAACAGGATGATTACGGTGTAGGCCGTGGTGATCGCCATGCCATAGCCGAGGTAACGGGGGAGGTTGCGCGAGACGATCTCGGTGCGCCAAAAATCGCCACGCTTCGGCTCCGCGCGGGCGAAGGCGAAGGCCAAGTTGGCGGCGAGCTGAAAGAGCACGACCCCGAGCGCGGCGGTGGTGATGGCGTCGGGCTCGAAACGTTTCAGCGCCTGGTGACCACTGAGCAGAGGGATGGCGTAGGTGTTGAGCCCGGTGAGCATGAACACCTCGAAGAGCGGGAGACCGTAGCGCGCGCGCCGGGCCCAGAGCAGGCTGGGGAGCGCGGCGAGCACGATCATGATCTGGCCGAGGTAGAGGTGGAGCGGATCGACGACCTTGGCGTTGTAAGTGTAGTAGCCGAGCCCGACGGCGAGCCCCAAGACACCGAGGCCGAAGAGGCGGCGGCTGCGGCGCAAAAGTTCAGCGCGATCCCGGGCGGGCCGGGCGAGGAGCGTGCCGCTGGTGGCGGGCGTGTCCGGCGATGGAGGAGGAGGAGACATCGGGCGAGAGGGCGTCAGGAAGCGATCATGGCTCGAAAAAGAATTCCTCGCCGGCGGAAAAGAACGAAAGAAAACCGGGCGGTAAAACCGATTTCGGCCACGGCGGCGTCGGCTCGGTTTGTGTGGCGTAGGCGGCGACGGCGCGGTGTTTTTGCGCGGCGTAGCCGGAGAATTCGACGCGCCAGACCGCGCGGCTGCGGAACAGCGGGGAGACGAGCAGGACGGGATTCCAGCGGGCCCAGACGGGATATTCCAAAACGCGCGGCGCGAGCGCGGCGAGCGCGAGGGCGCGTTGCACGAGGAGGAAGACGACTTCGTGCTCGGAGCTGCCGTCGCGCCGGCAGGG
>JANYBX010000141.1 GCA_025360615.1 Opitutia bacterium | reverse complement strand
TCCATCGCGTCGGGGAGCCAGACTTGCAGCGGGAGCTGGGCGGATTTGCCGACAGCGCCGCAGAAGAGGAGCAGCGGGATGAGCGTGCTGTAAACGTTATGACCGGCGGCGAGCTCGGTGAGGTTGACGGTGCCGTTGGCCCAGTAACACATCACGATGCCGAGGAGAAAACCGAAGTCGCCGACGCGGTTCGCGATGAAGGCCTTCTTCGAGGCGGCGGCGGGCGCGGCTTTTTCGTGCCAGTGGTTGATGAGCAAATAGGAGCTGAACCCGACGAGCTCCCAAAAGATGAACATCATGAAAAGATTGTCGGCGAAAACGATGCCGAGCATCGAAAACATGAAGATCGAGAGGCCGCCGAAATAGCGCGCGCGAGCGGCGTCGTCGTGCATGTAGCCGAGCGAAAACACGTGCACGCACAGGCCGACGATGCCGACGATGCAGAGCATCAACGCGGCGAGATCGTCGAACTTGAAGCCGAGCGAGAGAGCGAAAGTGCCGAAGCGGAGCCATTCCATCGAGGCCGTGAAACGTTCGTTGTGAATCGCAAGAATGAGCGCGATGGCGGCGATCGCGGCGGCGACCAGCGTCGAGAGCGCGGCCGCAGCTCCGCCGGCACGGCGCAGAAAAAGCGCGATGACCGTGGCGGAGATCAGCGGCAGGACGAGAACGAGGATGGCGTGCGAAAGCATCGTCATGGGCGTGAAAGCGGAATCGATCCGTGACACAGAGAGCACAGAGCGCGGCCCACAGAGGGTCGAGAGGACCGCTGGTCAGCAGACGATGGAGGGTGTTGGCGGCGCTGGCTCATTGAATTTCTCGGTGAACTCTGTGTCTGGGCTCCGTGTTCTCTGTGGCAAAAATCCGAAGTCAGTTTTTTAACGCGTCGAGTTCGTCGACTTGGATCGTCTGCCGTTTACGGAAGAGCGCGACGATGATGGCGAGGCCGACGGCGACCTCAGCGGCGGCGACGGTGAGGATGAAGAAGACGAAAACGTTGCCGTCCATCGTGCCATTGTAGCGTGAGAAGGCGACGAGCCCGAGCGTGGCGGCGACGAGCATGAGCTCGAGGCACATGAAAATCACGAGGGTGTTTTTGCGCAGCAGAACGCCGAAGAAGCCGATGGCGAAGAGCACCGCGCTGAGGATGACGTAGGCGTTGAGCGTTGCCTCAAAAGGGCCCTGGCCCGCAGCGAGAATGAGAGGTGAGTGAATCATTTGATGTCCTCCACACCTTCGAATTTTTTGCTGAGCACGATCACGCCGAGCATCGCGATGAGGAGAAGAAAACCGATGATCTGCACGGGCAGCAGGTAGGTCGTGAAAAGCTGGTAGGCGTAAAGCTTGAGCGATGCGCCGATGGCGGGAATTTCCGCGGGGGCCGGGAGCTGGCCGGCCTGGGGGCGCAGCGAGAGCACGCCGACGGCGAGCAGCCCGGCCGCGACGGTGGAGGCGACGAGCGTGGCGCGCTTAAACGGCGGGCGTTTCCCGCCTTGCATGTCGAGCAGCATGACAATGAAGAGGAACAAGGCGGCGACAGCGCCGCCGTAAACGAGCAGGAGCACGAAGGCCAACAGGTAGGCCTCGAGCAGGGCGAACAGGCCGGCGACGCCGATGAGCGACAGCAGCAGACACATCGAGGCGTTGACGGCGTTTTTGTTCACGACGACGCCCACCGCGCAGACGACGGTGAAGACGGCGAAGAAGTTAAAGAGGAGGTCGGACATCGAAACTAGTAGTGAGTAGAGAGTAGCGGGTAGACCAGCCGCTCACATGCGCGACGTGCTGCGCTCGCTTGGCAAGGTCGAAGGATTTTTTGGTGGTGGGAAATTTCATGCTCACTACTCGCTACTCGCTACTTCAGCGCACATCAGTGCGCGTTGCCGTGCTCGGCGGCGGCTTTCTTTTTGTCCCACTTGAAATGCTGGTCGGGCAGCGTGCCGCCGAGTTCGTAGAGACGGTCCTTGTGGTTAACCATTTCCTCGCGGGTGTAGCCGACCATCGAGTATTGTTGCTGGAGAAAAATCGCCTCCTCGGGGCAAACCTCCTGGCAAAGGCCGCAATAGATGCAGCGGAGCATATCGATGTCGAAGGCTTGCGGACCTTTTTCAACGTGCGCGGTGGCGGAGTCGGGCGGGATTTCGCCGGGCGTGATGCGGATGGCTTTCGGCGGGCAGACGAATTCGCAGAGCTGGCAGGAGACGCATTTCTCGCGGCCATGCGGATCTTTCACCAGCGTCGGCACGCCGCGGTAACCGGTGGGAATGGCGGGGCGCTGCTCGGGGTATTCCAGCGTGACGTTGGGCGCGAAGAGGTGCTTGAGCGTGGTCTTCAGGCCGCTCGCGATCTGCGGAAGATAGGCGCGCTCGGAGAGGGTGAGCGGTTTGCGTTCGAGAGGAATGACGGCCATGGCGCGGGAAGTTTTAAGATTAAGCGCGAAGACGCGAAGGCGCGAAGGTCGGAGCAAAGCCATGCGAACCCAAATTGCTTTGGATCGAACTTAGCGTCTTCGCGTCTTTGCGCTTCAAGGTTTTCATTTCTGGATAACCGCGATGCCGATCGCGTAGGCGATGAGGTTGAAAATCGCGAGCGGGAGAAGTTTTTGCCAGCCGAGCTTCATCACTTGGTCATAGCGGAAACGCGGCACGGTCCAGCGCACCCACATGAAGAAGAAGAGCAGCACGACGACTTTGCCGAGGAAGATGCCGATAGAGACCAAGCCGAGGATCAGCGGTTGATCGACGAGGTGCACGAGTTCGGCGAATTTCGCGAGCGAGAGCCACGGGAGCGGATTCCAGCCGCCGAGGAAAAGCAGCGTGAACACCGCCGAGCCCACGATCATGTGCGAATACTCGGCGACGAAAAAGAGCGACCACTTGAAGGCACCATATTCGGTATGAAAACCACCGACGAGATCGGCCTCGGACTCGGGCATGTCGAAGGGCTGGCGGTTCGTCTCGGCGAAGAGCGAGATCATGAAAATGATCGCGGAGAGCGGCATCGCAAAAATGAACCACGTGCCGCCCCAGAAGCCGGGCTTGCTCTGGAATTCCACCACGGTTGCGAGGCTGAGCGTGGCGGGCGCGTCGGGGGCGTTGATCCAGAGAAACACGGGGATGACGGAGAGCGTCATCGCGAGTTCGTAGGAGATGAGCTGCGCCGAGGCGCGCACGCCGCCGAGAAACGGGTATTTGGAATTCGAGGCCCAGCCGGCGAGGATCAGCGAGTAAACGCCGAGCGACGACACGGCGAAGATCGCGAGGATGCCGATATCGACGTTGGCGAGCGCGAGCGGAATGAGCCGGTGGGAAGGATCGAAATAGGCGCCGAAGGGAACCACGGTGACGGTCGAGAACGCCGGAATCATCGCGATGACGGGCGCGAGGATGAAGTAGAACTTGTTCACGTGGCCGGGCACGGGTTCTTCCTTGAAGAGGAACTTCGCCCCGTCGGCCATGAGGTGAAACACGCCGAGGCGCTGGAGCAGCGGACCGAGCACGGGCACCCAGGCGAACCAGAATGGGATCGCGCGATTCGGGCCGGGGCGGCCTTGGATCCACGCGGAGACTTTGCGCTCGGCGAGCGAACACGCGCCGGCGAGCGGGAAGATCACGAAGATCACCGCGAGACCTTGCAGCACGGAGCGAAGCCAAAACGGGAGGTTGAAATAAAAATCGAACATGGCGGCGCGGCGTTAGGCGGGCGTCGAGGTCGGAGGCGACGCGGGCTCCTTCGCCGGAGCGGGCTGCGGCGCGGCGGGTTTGTAGTGCAGCGTCTCGCCCTCGACGAACGGCAGCGCCAGCCATGACGTGGCGTCGAGGAGGAGGCCGGTGTCGGGGATGTTCGCGAAGTTCATCGTGCCGAGCGCGGGGACTTCGGCGGCGAGCTGTGTCCACAACGACGCGAGGTCGAAGGAGGTTTCGAACGGCGCTCTCGGAGAGAGCGCCCTACCCTCGGACACGGCGGCGATGAGTTTCGAGAGGACGAGGAGATCGTCGTTCGCACCGGCGGAACCGGGGACGGCACGCACAAACTTCTGGATGCGGAACTGCTGGTTCACGAACGTGCCGCTCTTCTCGAACGAGGTGAGCGTAGGAAACGTGACCTTGGCGGCGGCGCTGGTGGCGTTGGCGTGCGTGCCGAGATAGACGATGGAAATTTGCGCAAGCTGCGCGGCGGTGAGTCCGGCGGCAGCGAGGTCTTCGCCGACGGAGATGATAGTTTTGATTTTCCCGGCGTCGACGTCGGCCGCGAGCGTCGTGAGCTGCGCGGCGGGCAACGCGGCGATCAAACCGGTGACGAGCGCGCCGCGGACGTTGGGATTGCGGTCGGCGGAAATGAGGAGCTTGTCGCCCTGCCCCACCCGGCTCACGAGTGAAACCGACGCGCCGAGCGCGGCGGCGAGTTTCTTCGTGAGGAATTGTTCCTCGACCGTGCTGCGGCCGGAGCCGACGACGGCGACGGAGCCAGCTTTGAGGAGTTGAGCGGCGGCGTTGACGGCGATGTCGAGCGCGCTCTCGGTGCCGTTGACCTTGATACCGGCGAGGCGGTTGTCGGCTTTGACCTGTTTGAAGAGCAGGCGGCCGGAGTCGGACATCCAGGTGTCGTTGACCTCGTCGTTGCGGCGCGGAGTGACGCGGTAGATGACGCCTTCGCGCGACCAGACAGTGGTGTTGGCGCCAACGGAGGATTCGGCGTCGAGGCTGAAGGTCTGTTTGAGAAACCAGACGCGCATCTTGAAACGGAAATCCGTCGAGGTGAGCGCGCCGACGGGGCAGATGTCGACGGTGTTGAGCGAGTAGTTATTCGAGAGCGTTTTTCCCGGGAAACAGGTGAGCGTCGAATAGCTGCCGCGGTCGATGAAGCCGAGGACGTCGTCCTTCGCGATTTCTTTCGAGAAGCGGACGCAGCGGGAGCAGAGGATGCAGCGCTCGTCGTCGAGCGTGACGCGCGGGCCGAGCTGGGTGCGCTTCGGCTTCACGTTTTTCTGCTCGATGTAGCGCGAGTAGCCGCGGCCGTAATCGGTCGCCTGCTCCTGGAGTTTGCATTCGCCGGCCTGGTCGCAGATCGGGCAGTCAAGCGGATGATTGATGAGGAGAAACTCCATCACGCCCTGCTGGCAGTCGCGCACGAGCGGGGTGTTGGTGCGGACGTGGAGGCCGGGCGAGGCGTTGGTGCCGCAGCCGATCTGGGGGCGCGGGATCCAGTTGATTTTTTGTTTCCCGGTGGCCGGGTCCATGATCGGCGTCTTGGTGGCCGGATCGACGGCGGGCATGCCCATTTCGATGAGACACATCCGGCAATTGCCCGCGACCGTGAGCTTCGGGTGATAACAATAATGCGGCACATCGACGCCGACGAGGCGCGCGGCCTCGATGACGTTGGTGCCTTTGGGCACGGCGACTTCCTTGCCGTCGATGTTGACGGTGACGAGGTCGGGTTTGGCGGGAGCGATCATCTCGGAAATTTTTTTAAGCGCGAAGACGCAAAGACGCGAAGGTCAGATGAAAAGTTAAGGAAAGGGAAAGAAGGTTTTCTTCGCGTTTGAACTTAGCGGCTTCGCGTCTTTGCGCTTAGGTTTGTCAGATAAGAGCGGTCGCTTCGGCGGGCTTCGCGGTTTTTTTCGTTTCGGGATACGACTTAAATTCGTCGCCGAACTTCGCGATGAAGCTCTGGGTCGGCCACGAGCAGGCTTCGCCGAACGCACAAATCGTGCGGCCCGGGATTTGGTCGGCGACGCTCTTGAGCAGCGCCGCATCCTCGGCGCGGGCGTCGCCATGCACCATGCGGGTGGTGATGCGCTTCATCCAGAGCGAGCCTTCGCGGCAAGGCGTGCACTGGCCGCAGCTCTCGTGGGAGTAGAACGCGTTAATGTTCGCGAGTGCCTCGACCATGTTGACGGTGTCGTCCATCACTATCACGCCGCCGGAGCCGCCCATCGTGCCGATCATGCCGAGCGAATCGAAATCCATCGGCACATCCTCGACGCCCCAATCGTAGTCGATGAGGTCGGCGCCGACCTTGCGCTTGCCTTTGTAGCGCTCGCCGAAGCGCATGATCTTCGCCGACGAGCCGCCGGGAATCACGGCCTTAAACGTGCGCCCTGGCAACGGGCCGCCGCAGACTTCGTTCAGGAGCTGGCCCATCGTGATCTTGCCAGCTTCGAACTCGTAATAACCGGGACGTTGCACGTGGCCGGAGACGCAGAAGATGCGCGTGCCAGTGTTACCGGGCGTTCCAACCTTGGTGAACGCCTCGCCGCCGACATCGGCGATGAACTTCACATGGCAGAGTGTTTCCACGTTGTTCACGATCGTCGGGCACTGGTAGAGCCCGAGCACCGCGGGAAAATACGGGGGCTTGATGCGCGGGTTGGCGCGTTTGCCTTCGAGCGACTCGATCAGGCCCGTCTCTTCGCCGCAGATGTAGGCGCCGGCGCCGCGATGGACGTAAATTTCGCAGCTGTAATTGGAGCCGAGAATATTCGGGCCGACGAAATTCGCCGCGCGCGCCTCGGCGATGGCTTTTTCGAGGATGCGCGCGCCGTGCGGCATCTCGCCGCGGATATAAATGTAGGCCTGCTTCACGTTGTTCGCGAAACACGAGATGATCGTGCCCTCGATCAACTGATGCGGATCCTGGTGCATGATGTAGCGATCCTTGAACGTGCCGGGCTCGGATTCGTCGGCATTGACGATGAGGTAGATCGGCTTGCCGCTCTTGCGGTCAACGAGGCCCCACTTCACGCCGCACGGGAAACCCGCGCCGCCGCGACCGCGCAGGCCGGATTTTTTTACCTCGTCGATCAGCTCCTCGGGCTTCCGCGCGAAGGATTTTTTCATCACCTCGTAGCCGCCGTGCTTCAGGTAACACGCGAGATCGTTGGTGTAGCCGGGCTCGTCGATGTGCTGAAAAATAATGCGACGTTGTTGAGGAGCGGGCATGGGAGGGGAAAGTAGCGAGTAGCCAGTAGCGGGTAGAGAGTAGGAAAAAGCGTTCAGTGCTCGATGGTCTTTGTTCGGTATGCTCGCTACTCGCTACCGGCTACTCGCTACTTTGCCTTTTGCGGCCTCGGCTTTGATTTGATCGCTCAGTTGTTTCGCTTTCGCGCAGTCCACTTTCTCGTGGAGATCGTCGTCGATCAGCACGACGGGGGCGGTGCCGCAGCTCGCGAGACACTCCACGAAATCCACCGTGACCTCACCATCCGGGGAAACTTCGCCGAGGTGCGTGCTGAACTCTTTCTCGAAGGCCTCGCAGGTCTTGTAGCCACCGACGAGCGCACAGGAAAGCGTGCGGCAGACTTTGATGTGACGGCGGCCGATCGGTTTTTGCCGAAACATCGGGTAGAACGTGACGACCTCGTAGACGTTGATCGGTTGAATCTCGAGCTTCGTGGCGATCCACGGAATCGCATCCTCCGGGATGAAGCCCACGTCCTCTTGAATGAGGTGCAGCAATGGCAGCGTGGCGCTGCGCTTCGTCGG
>JANYBX010000269.1 GCA_025360615.1 Opitutia bacterium | reverse complement strand
GCTTATTCGACGGTGGCTGCACCCGGGACGTTCATCACGCTGGCGGCGGTGCCACCATTCAATCCCACCGGGATTCCGTTCGCCAATGCGCACACGCTGATCTCGATCACCGATCTTAGCGGGGTGCTCGCGAGCGGCGTGGCGGCGGTGCAGTTCACGTTTACGGGTTTCGAGAATGGCGGCACGGGCTACCGGGAGTTCGATGCTTTCGGCAGCCCGACGCGTGGAGTCACCGCGCCTCCCGGCCTCACACCCGTGCCGGAGCCCTCGACCTACGGACTCGCCGGCGCGGCGCTGCTCTCGGGAATCGTCGCACTGAAACGCCGTCAGTTAAAGAGGGCGGTGGCCACGGTCTGAGTTGCCGAGGTCTTCGCAAATATTTTACAAAAACAATTGACGAAATCTAAAACGGTGAGCCCGCTAAATCATTCCCGTCCCAAGATCATTATGAAAAAAATCACCTCTGTTTTGTTTGCCAGCGCACTGCTCGGCTCGCTCACGATCACCGCCTCAGCTCAAATCACAGCTGGGCAGGTTAAAACCGAGATTCAGCCGTCACTGGCGCTGAACTACGTCATCGACTCGAATGCTTTCGTCCATCTTTTCGCCGGAGATTTCACTCCCGGAGGAACGCGGGCCGCCAACGGGCAGCTCTTGAGCATCGCGGGAAACACGGGGTTGTTCGCGCAGCTCGGCACCGAGTTTGGCGGCAATGGAGTGACGACCTTCAGGTTGCCAGACCTCAACGGCCGGGCGGCGCTCGGATCTGGCACCGGGCCGGGCTTGAATCCGCAAACTTTCGCCGCCTCCGAGGGAGCCGAAACGGTGACCCTCACGAACACCCAATTTCCCTCGGGCGTCGGCGGCCTCGATCTGCCCTTCGACAATCACCAGCCCACGCTCAACCTCCGCTACATGATCGCCCTGCAGGGAGTATTCCCTTCCCGCGGGGGCTCTGGCGCAGAAGGAGAGCCTTTTGTGGGTCAGGTGGCTTTGTTCGCCGGCGCAGTCGCGCCGGCGGGATGGGCCTTTGCGAATGGCCAGTTTCTTCCCATCAGTTCGAACACTGCGCTGTTCAGCCTGCTCGGGACCAACTTCGGCGGCAACGGGGTGTCGAACTTCCAGCTGCCGGATTTGCGCGGTCGCGTTCCGATCGGCGCCGGTGCCGGCCCCGGGCTCGCTTCCCGTGATTTGGGCGAAATGCTCGGTGCCCAATCGACGACCCTCACCAACTTAAATATTCCGTCGGTGCTGGGTGGCGCGGGATTACCCTATAGTAACATGCAGCCCTCACTCGGCCTGAATTTTCTGGTCAGCGAGTCGGGAATCTACCCCGTGAGGGACGGCGGCAGTGGTTTTGGTTCCGGATTCCCAGTGCTGGGTGAGGTGACCATGTTCGCCGGTAACTTCGCCCCGTCCGGCCGGCCATTCGCGAATGGATCGCTGCTCGCCATCAGCGGGAACGAAGCGCTGTTTTCCTTGCTCGGCACCCAATTCGGCGGGGATGGGGTGAGCACGTTCGCACTGCCCGATCTACGCGGGCGCGATGTGATCGGGGCGTTCAGCGGCAGCGGAAACGGACTCACCCACTACTCTGTCGGCGAGAGCGTCGGGGTTGAGTCGATCTATCTGGCCGCCACCGCACCCACGCCGCCTCCGCTCAGCTCCGTGCCCGAGCCAGCGACCTACGGCCTCACCGGTGCCGCACTGCTCTGCGGTATAATCGCGCTGAAACGCCGCAAGGCGAAAGCCGAGGCTGCCGCAGTCTGAGCTAGCGCACGAGAGCCCGGGAACACTCCCGTTTCCACGAAGGCCGCCGCGAAAGATTTCGCAGCGGCTTTTTTTACGGATGCAGCAAACGCGTTTCCGTCCGCTCGTGCGCACTGGAATTGGAAAGATTTCCCGTCTCTTGAGGTCAACCGCAGCCACGGCGGGCGCGGCGCGGAGCACGGACTGTCTCTCCGCTAATCAGAGTTGTCACCGCCCGGCCCGCGCTCTCATTTTCGCGGGCGAATGCCCCCGCCCCCTTCCCTCCAGAGTGACACCATCCACAGCGAGTCGTTTCTCCGCTCGCTGATGCGCCGCCAGCTCCGCCTCTCCATCGCGTGCGCCACCACGTTCCTCGTCACGCTCCTCGGGATGCCGCTGCTGAATTATTTCGCGCCCGCGCTCATGGCCACGCGCGTCGCCGGTTTCACGTTGAGCTGGCTGATCCTCGGCGTGCTGTTTTTCCCCTTCGTGTGGATCATCTCCTTCATCTTCATCCGCCGCTCGCTCCGGCTGGAAGCCCAAGAGGTCAACGACGTCCGCCGCTAAGCCATGAACCTTCCCCTCGCTCTTCTCGAAAACGTCGATCCGTGGATCTTCGTTTTCTCCTTCGTCACCGTGGCCGTCACGCTCTGGATGGGCTTTCGCTCCGCGAAAACTTCCAAGACCGCTAGCGATTTCTTCGTCGCGGGCCGCTCGGTCTCCGTGGGCTGGAACGCCTCCGCCATCTCCGGCGAATACCTCTCGGCTGCGTCTTTCATGGGCGTCGCCGGCATGGTGATGTCCTCCGGCTACGATGCGCTCTGGTATCCAGTCTGCTACGCGTGCGGGTATTTGTTTTTGCTGCTGTTCATCGCCGGGCCGCTGCGCCGCTTCGGCGCCTACACGATCCCGGATTTCGCCGAGGGCCGCTTCGACTCGCCGCTGTTTCGGAAAATCGCCGTCTGCTTCGTGCTCTTCATCGGGTTTTTCTACACCATGCCGCAGATGAAGGGCGCGGGCGTCACGCTCGCCTACATTTTCCCGGGCCTGCCCTACTGGGTCGGCGTCGTGCTCGTCGGCGCGGTCATCACGCTCAACGTCGCCCTCGGCGGCATGAAGGGCATCACGCTCGTGCAGGCGGTGCAGTATTGGATCAAGCTTTTCGCGATCACCGTGCCGGTCTTCGTGCTCATGGCGGTCGTCGGTTTCTACAACTTACAGTTGCAGGCAAACCATGTAACGCCTCCTGCGGCGGGAATATTTTCGGAAGGCGATACCAGCCGCACTCTCGAAGCCGCTGATCAAATCGGCCGCAAGCCACTCGTCGAAAAAGCCCCGAAGGACACCGCGTGGATCGCGCCCTTCGGCCCGCTCACGACCAAGGCCGTCAACGCCGCCGCCGCCGCGCTCCCCGCCGAGCAGCGGCCCGCGTTTCTCGCCGAGCACCAGAAGCCGTATTCACTGCTCTACACCTACTCGCTCATCATCGCGCTCGTCTGCGGCACCGCCGGCCTGCCGCACATCCTCGTGCGTTTCTACACGAACCCGGACGGCGTCGCCGCCAAGCGCACCACGATGTGGGTGATGATTCTCATCGGCGTGTTCTACGTTTTCCCGCCGATCTTCGGCGTGATCGGGCGCAACCTCATGCCCGAACTCTACACCGGCCTCGCCGGCATCAAGGGCACTGATCAGGTCGTGTTGAAACTGCCGACGTTGATCGGCGCGAAATACGGCGTGCTCGGTTCGATCCTCAGCGGCATCACCTGCGCCGGCGCGTTCGCGGCGTTCATGAGCACGTTCAGCGGGCTGCTCGTCTCGATGACGGGCGCGCTCGCGCACGATGTTTACGGCCGGATGCTCCGGCCGAAATCCACGCCGGCGGAGCGGCTCACGGCCTTCAAGTTTGCCGCCGTGCTCATCGGCGGCGTCGCCATCACGCTCGGCTGTTTCGTCGAGCCGCTGGAGATCAACTTCATGGTCGGCCAGGCCTTCGCCATCGCCGCCGCGAGTTATTTTCCCCTGCTCTTCATGAGCGTCTGGTGGCGCGGCATGACGATGAAAGGCGCCGCCACTGGCATGTTGACCGGTGGACTCTGCGCGCTCATCGCGGCCGCGTTGACCAACCTCGCCACGCTCGCGCTCGACAAAGGCCCGATGGGTAAAATCTTCGCCGGCTTCAAGGGCATGAACGATTTCTGGGCGCAGCATCCGCTGCTGCGCATCCTCTGCGAACAGCCCGCCATCTGGAGCGTGCCGCTCGCGATCGGCCTGATGATCTTGGTTTCAAAACTCACCGCGGCCAGCGTGCCGCCGGACATCCGCATGAAGATGCTCGTCCTCCACGCGCCCGAACAACTCGGCCTCAAGCAGGAATACATTCAGGAGCACCAAACGGGCGCGGGGCATTGACCGTGGTTCCGGTTCACAATGGGGTGAACCGCGGCGAGGGAATGTTCCGAACCTGTCCTGCGCGGAGTTCGGTTCCGTTCGGCCGGACGCCGAAGCAAACCAGCTGGATCACCCCGGCGCTTCGCGCATCTCGCAATGACAATGCGGTTGAAAAAATTCCTTCGCCTTCATCCACCCCGCGGCGGGCCGTGCCCCGGGGTGCATTGACGCCTGCAATTTTCTGTCGGTAAATCGCCGCGATGGCTCTTAGCAACGAAGTGAGTGGCGCACTCCAGTCCTCGGTCATCGGCCCAACCGACGGCTTTGCCTCCACCGCTTGGAGCATTGTGCTCGCCGCCGCTCAAGATCCGGATGGCGGTGCGGCGCTTGACCGCCTTTGCCGTTGCTACTGGAGACCCGCCTACACCTTCGCTCGTGGGAGCGGACTTCCGCGCTGCGATGCCGAGGACGCCACGCAGGATTTCTTCCGTCACCTGCTCGCCGGCGAATGGCTGAAACAAGCCGATCCCAACCGCGGCAGTTTTCGCGCTTTTCTGCTCACACTGATGCGCAATTTCCTCTCCAACCGGCGGCGCCATGACCATGCGCAGAAGCGCGGCGGAGCCGTGCCCCCGCTGTCGCTCGATACGGATGCGTGCGAACGCGAGCTGAGTTCACTTACCGCGGCCGACGCCGATCCGGCGCTCGCTTACGAGCGAGCTTGGGCAGGCTGCGTTCTCCAGGCCGCACTCGACCGGCTCGCGGAGGAGCAGGCATTGGTTGGAAAAAATGAGCGGTTCGATGCGCTCCGTCTTTACCTCACCCAGTCTCCCGAAGCGGGCGACTACGAGCGCTTGAGCCGGACGCTCGGGTTGTCGCGCAATCAAATCGCCGTCCTCATCCACCGTCATTCGCGCCGGTTCGCGGAGCTGATTCGCACCGAGGTCGCCGATACGCTGGTCGATCGCACCGATCTCGACTTGGAACTACGCCGGTTGCTCGCCGTTCTCCCGGCGTGAGCGCCATGCACTGCGCGACCTGCGAGAGCCCCCTGGCAGGGTCCGCCGCGGCGCTATGCACGCGCTGTGCATTGATGAACGCGCTCGCCCTCGGCGGGGCTTCGACTCCCTCCCTTCCGCCCACGGAAAAAAATTCCGGTCCCACCGTCGAAGGTTACCAAGCGCTCTACGAACTTGGCCGCGGCAGCATGGGTGTGGTCTGGCTGGCGCGCGATACGGCGCTCGGCCGGCTGGTCGCCCTCAAGTTGATCGCGGCGGGAGCCGACCCACGGTTTGGACCGCGGCTCCTGCGCGAGGGTCGCGCCATCGCGAAGCTTCGCCATCCCCACATCGTCGCCGTGCATGCGCTGGGCGAGGCGGGCGAAACGACGTTCCTGGCGATGGATTTTATCGCGGGCGGCGATCTGCAGATGCGCCTGCAAAACAAACCGCTGGCACCCCGCGCCGCCGCCGCGCTCGTTCGCAAAATAGCCGATGCGCTAGCCCATGCGCACGCGGCCGGCGTGCTCCACCGCGACCTCAAGCCTTCCAATATTCTCCTCGACGATGCCGGCGAGCCGCACCTCGCCGATTTCGGACTCGCGGCGCCCCTCTCGGGGACGGGCGATCTCACCGCGCCCGGACAGGTGGCGGGCACGCCGGGGTTTCTCGCCCCGGAGCTTGTGGGAGGGACGGATCGCGCGTCACCGCACTCCGACATCTACGGGCTCGGTGCCGTGCTTTATGCCTGCCTAACGGGGCGCGCCCCTTTCGTCGGTGAATCCACGGCCGCGATTCTCGCTCAACTCGTCGAAGGCGAACCACCACCCCCGCATTGGTTGAACCCGGCCGTGCCGCACGACCTTGAGACCATCTGTTTGAAGTGTCTCGAAAAATTTCCGGCCCGACGTTACGCCAGGGCCGAAGACCTCCGCGACGACATCGACCGCTTCGAGCGCAACCAACCCATCGCAGCCCGTCCCGTCGGGCATTGGGAAAAAGGTCTTCGCTGGTGCCGGCGCAAGCCGGCCTTCGCCACGGTGTCGGCCTTGTCGGCAGTGCTTGTCCTTGTCCTCGCCATCGGCGGACCGATCACCGCCTGGCGGATGGCGCGCGCGCGGGAGGCGGCCGAGACGGCGAAAGAAAACGCGCTGACAGCCGGGGCTCGCACGCGCGAGCAACTCCGCGCGGCTCTGCTCGCGCGCAGTCGGGCGACGCGGCTCACTGGCCGGCAAGGCCAGCGAAGCGAAGCGTTGGCGGCGTCGGAAGAAGCTGCGCGCATCCGCCCTGGCCTCGACGCACGCAACGAGGTCATCGCAGCCCTCGCATTGCCCGATCTCGCTCTCGTGCGGGAATGGCCACTACGCGCCAACGCGCGCCATGCGGTGAGCTTTGCTCCCGATCACGATCGCTACGCTGTCGCGATCGAGGCCGGCCGCATCGAGTTGCATCGCCTTGCCGATGGCAGTCTCTTGCGCACGTTCGACGGCATCGGTGCAGCGCCCCTTGTGGGGCCGGTGTTTTCGCCGGATGGCAGGCGAATTGTGATCCGCGATGCCCAAGCTCGCGTCGTGACCTGGCAAGACGACCACGCCGGGCCTGCATTCGTGCTCGAGGATCGCCACTATTTGCTCGGCGGAAGCATCGCCGGTTACGGCCAGCCCGATGCATTCTCACCCGATGGCCGCGTGCTCGCCAGCGCCTTCGCCGGCGGCGTCTCGTTGCATGCCACCGAGGATGGACACGAACTCCGGCGAATCGCAACAGACGCCGAGCCGAGCCACGTGGCTTTTTCGCCCAATGGTCATCTTCTCGCGGTCGGCCGCGGCTTGAGCGCGAAGGGCGGCAGCGACGTCATGTTCGTCCAAGTGTTCGAAACTGGGAGCGGCGCGGAGCTCGTCCGCCTGCCGACGACAGCCAATTTCCAGACTCTGGCTTGGTCGAACGACAGTGCGTCAATCCTCGTTGGCGGCCACCTGCTCGAGGTCTACGAGGCGCGCAGCGGCCGGCGATTGCGAGTGATCAGCGATCCTCGCGCGACCCGGGGTATATTCGGTGCGGACGATACGATCATCACCACAAACCAGGGCGGCGGCGTGACGCTTTGGGATCCATCCACGGCGCGGCCGCTTTTGTCGGCCGCCCTCGGCGGTCAACCTGAAATCGCGATCGATCGCGAAGGTTCGCTGATCGCCAAGGCCGCCGCCGAGCGAGGTCGTCTCTATCAACTCAAGCGGTCGTCGGTGGTGCGTTCGATCCCCGCGAAGGCGATTGAAGGCTACGGCAATGTCACGAACAACGGAGGCGCAGCCTTGGACTATTCGCCCGATGGCCGCTGGCTGGTCACGGCGGTGTGGGGGGCGGTGCAGTTGCGCGATGCCCTGACCGGTCGTGTGCTGGATGCCGCCTCCCTCGGCACCTCGAATAATCATTGCGGCGTGCGCTTCGCGCCCGATGGGGCGAGCCTGCTCACGGGCAGCCGCGAACTCGGAGTGGTGCGTTTACCGATCGTGAATGGACCGGATGGCGCGCCCCGGATCGGCCCGCGCGAAACGCTCGACGCGGAGACCGGCTTCGTCCTCGCCGACCTGACGCATGATGGCCGACGTGCGGCGCTGGTCTCGATGTGGCGCGGAGAGGTCAAGGTCGTGGCACTGGACGGTGGACCGGCGACGGCGCGCTGGAATCTAGCCGGTGCCGGGCGCGCGATCTTTTTGCCGAACGAACGTGAGGTGCTAGCCAACAGCACTGAAGCGATGGGCCGCGCGGGGTTGACGCTCCATGATTCCACGACCGGCCTCGAAGGGCGAACCCTCGCACAGACCCGCGGTTATCACGTGCGCATGAGTGGGGATCGACGCTGGGTGGTTCTCGGCACGGGGGCGAACGAGTCGGCCTTGGTGCACGCAGACGATTGGCGCGCCGGACCGCAGCTCCCGCCGGAATTGCAAGGCGCGGGGAAAAATGCCGCGCTATCGCACGACGGCACGTGGCTCGCCGTCGCCACCGGCCCGCAGATTAGCCTCGTGCGCACCGCGGATGGCGCAGTGGTGGCGCTGCTCGACACCCCACAGTGCGGCAGCTACGCACCGGACCTGGCGTTCTCGCCCGACGGTGCGCATCTCGCCGTCTGCTGGGAAAATGGCCTCCTCACGATCTGGGATCTGCAAACCCTGCGGCGCGAACTCGCAGCGCGCGGGCTTGACTGGTAACGGCCACCCAGGAAGGGCAGCGAGATATTTTCCGATTTTCGGGCAATCGGTGAAATCCCGCGCGGGATTTAGACCACCCTTCATTGCACGGTGGAGCGCCTTTCGCGCGGCGCATCCGGCCGTGGCCTCATTCCGGGGCGTTTCATCCTCTGCGCGCCCTCATCCCATGAATCCACCGCCATTCTCAATTTTTCTGTCTCGCCCAACCAGCCGTTGGCTCGCGCAGCTTCGACGGCTTCGCCCGGCCACCGTGCAAACCGGCGCGCGACTCGCCGGCCTGACGCTCGCGTTGGGTCTCCTCGCGTCGCTCGCGGACGCACAGAGCAATTACGCCACGCCTTACTTTTTCACGACGCTCGCCGGCGTTGCAGGAACCAGCGGGTCGACCGATGGCTCGGGCAGCGCGGCGCGGTTTTTCACACCCACCGGTGTAGCGGTGGACCGAGCCGGCAACGTCTACGTGGGGGATTTGCACAACCACGTCATCCGCAAGATCACGCCCTTCGGCGTAGTCACCACGTTCGCCGGATTGGCGGGCGTTCCCGGGACGGTGATTAACGGGACCGGGAGCGCTGCCCGCTTTAATTCGCCGCGCGGCGTGGCGGTGGACAGCGCCGGCAATGTCTACGTCGCCGACTCCCAAAACTACGCCATCCGGAAAATCACGCCGGACGGAGTCGTGACGACTCTCGCCGGCGGGATCGCCGGCGGCGTCGATGGCACGGGGGCCATCGCGCGGTTCATTTCTCCGTATGGCGTCGCCGTAGACCTTGTCGGCAACGTTTACGTGGCGGATGCGGGCAACAGCGCCATCCGCAAAGTCACACCAGGCGGGGTGGTGACCACTCTGGCCGGTTTGATCGGCACCGCCGGCAACACGGACGGGACCGGATCCGCCGCTCGATTTTCCAATCCTTTCGGCGTGGCCGTGGACCCCAGCGGCAACGTCTATGTGGCGGATCGCGACAGTTATAAAATTCGGAAAATCACTCCGGCCGGCGTGGTGACTACGATGGCCGGCGTCACGAACTTCATCACCGCCGACACCGATGGGACCGGCAGCGCCGCGCGGTTCGCCCAAGTGGTCGCCGTGGCAGCGGACGCCAGCGGCAACGTCTACGTCGCAGATTCCACCAACTCCTCGATCCGCAAGGTCACCACCGATGGAGTCGCCACCACACTCGCCGGGCTGACCCGATCCGTGGGCAGCGCGGATGGCACGGGCAGCGTGGTCCGGTTTAACACCCCGCAGGGTATCGCGGTGGACCCCTACGGCAACCTCTACGTCGCGGACACGGTCAATAACACGATCCGAATGAGTGTGTTCTTACCGGTCATCATTGGAGCATATCCCACTCGGAGCGTGAAGCCGGGCGACTACGCCGACTTCACCGCGATTTGCGAGTTCTGCAATGTCCCGGTCACTTACCAGTGGCAGAAGGATGGCATCTCGATCTCTTCGAACGGAAATAAAATCATTATCTCAAATTTTGCCTCGGCGGCATCTTCTCCTACCTTCACGGCAAGTCGGCTTGAAGTGACTTCCATCCAAGCGGCAGACCTCGGAGACTACACCGTAGTCGCCACGAACATCGCCGGCTCGACCAGAAGTGCCGCCGCGACCTTGTCCTTCATTACGTCGAATGCCGGCCGCCTGAGTAATCTCTCCATCCGCAGCAACGCCGGCACGGCCGCGCAGACCCTGATCGTCGGCCTCGTCGTCGGCGGAGCGGGCACGACCGGCACGAAGCCGCTGCTCATTCGCGGTGCGGGCCCGGCGCTGGGAGCTTTTGGCGTCCCGGGATTTCTGGCCGATCCCAGCCTGAGCTTGTTCTCAGGAACGACCGTCGTGTCTTCGAACGATAACTGGAGTGGCGACGCCCAAGTCACCACCATCGGCACACAATTGGGCGCGTTTCCCTTCACCTCCACGACCAGCAAAGACGCGGCCCTCTACAGCTCCGCACTCAATGCCGGAGCCTACACCGTCCAAATCACGGGGGTCGGCGGCACCACTGGAGTCGCGCTGGCAGAAATCTACGACGCCACTCCGACGAATGCTTTCGTCGCCGAAACTCCCCGCCTCATCAACGTCTCCGCTCGCACCCAAGTCGGCACGGGGGCGGACATCCTCATCACCGGCTTCACCATCGGTGGCACCACGCCGAAGACGCTCCTGATCCGCGCCGTGGGACCGACCCTCAGTGTCTTCGGCGTCGCGGGCGTTCTCGCCGATCCGAAGTTGGAACTCTACTCGGGTAGCACCCTGATTCAGTCCAACGACAACTGGGGTGGTGGGGCCAACATCGCCAGCACGGCGGCGAGCGTCGGTGCGTTCGGCCTCGACGGCGCGAGCAAAGACGCCGTCCTCCTCGTCACGCTCCCGCCCGGCGGCTACACCGCCCAAGTCTCCGGCGTGGGCAACACCACCGGCGTGGCGATCATCGAGATCTACGACGTGCCGTGAGGCGGCAATTGCAGCCGAGGCTTCACGCTGCGATTCCGCCACAACAACATCGCAGCGTAACGCCTCCCCAACGATACCACGCTCGCTTTGCGTCTGAAAAAGGAGAACGGACCGGAAGTCCCGTTCTCCGTAAAATCCAAGGCGGCTCAAAACCGCGCGCCCACCGCCGCAAGCCCCGCGGCCAGCGCCGTGCGTTCCGGCCCTGGCGGCAAACTCGCGAGAAATTTCTCCGGCGCGTCCGGGCTGAGCTTGCGCCAGCCTGACACCACGATCCGCAACGCCTCGTCCCGCATCCCGCCATCCGTCAAATCCGTCGCCGCCAGCGCGGCGAATTGCGGCTCGCGCTGCGCCCAGCCGGCGAACGCCGTCATCAGCCATTTGTTGCGCTCCTCACCGTCCACCTCGGCCACTCCCACCAGAGAAAAACTCACTGCGGCCGGAAACTGCCCCGCCTCCGCGAGCGCCGCGATGACGGCGCGCCCGTGCTCCGGCGCCCAGCCCGGATCCTGCCGGCAGAAAAAAATCCCGAGCCGCACCGCGTCATCCGGCCGCTGCGCCGCTCCCGCCAACACCGCCGCCGCCGCTTCCAAACGAAACCCATTCGGCCAGGGCAACACCGCCTTGGCTGCCGCGTCGGGATCGACCGCCGCCCACCGGCGCAACGCCGCCAACACCAGCTGCTGCCGCCGCACCGGGTCGGGCTCGCGCTTCGCCTCCGCCAGCGCCAGCTCGATCTTTTCCTCGGCGGATTCCCCCGGCCGTGTGGCGACAGGTGCAACCGGCGCGGCCCTCCTCGGCTCCGGTTTTTTCCCGGGGGCGCTCATGGGCGCTTTCATCCCCGCGTCGTCCCCCGGCGGCGTAGTCCGGAAAAATTTCGCCCCGAGCACCATGCCCACGCCGACGGCCCCGAGCGTGACGAGCATCCTCGGCCGACGTGAGCGGGGCTGGACAGACATCGGGGAACGCGCACCACCTGCCGACTCTACGGCCGCGCGGCGGCGGGCGGCAACGGCAGCTCCACGGCGGGCTTGGCCGCATTCAGGATTTCGGCGCGAAACACCTTCTCGGTTTCGTCGAGCAGCGTCAGCGTGGTGCGGTGTCCGGCCGGCAGCCGCTTGATAAAAGTCGCTTCAAACCGCACCGGCCCGCCGCCCGCCGGCCGCGCGTAGCTCAGCCGAAAAACCACGCCGTCCTCCTCGCGTTGCTCGACCTTCGTCTCGATCACAGCCAGGTCCTTGCCGCCCGCAGAAAGCCGATACACGCCCGCCGCCCGCTCACGCAGACGCGCCATCGAGTGATCGATGTCGGGCGCGTGGTCGAGGGATTCGCCGAGAAAAAGCCAGGCCGCTTCCGCGCCCATTTCCACTTTGAATTCCAAGCGATCCGCCGTCGGCTGCAGGATCGCCCAACTCGAAAGCGGGTCGTGCCCAAAAACAAACCCGGCGGAAAACAGAAACAGCCACGCCCACCACCCGCGCGCGTTCAGGACACGCGGGGCCGCGAGGGGAAGGTTAATCGAGTAGGGGGAACAGGGGATCATACCGGACACGACCATCGGAGTTTCGGGCGAAGCCGTCGATAGACGAATCAGTCGCCCACCGGCGGCAAACGAGTTCGTTGATGAACAGTTCGTCACGTCGCCGTGCCCGCGGGCCCGCCGGCCGGAAACAGTTCCAGCCCCGCCTCGATTCCCCGGGCCAGTCGCTGGAGAAAATCCGCCCGCGTCACTTCCCGCGCTCCCAGCCGCGCCATGTGCGGCGTGAGTTGTTGGATGTCCATCCACGTCGCGCCGCGCGCCCGCAGGTGCCGTGCGAGATGCAGGATCGCGAGCTTCGAGGCGTTGTCCGCGCGGTGAAACATGCTCTCGCCGCCAAACACCCCGCCCGCGTCCACCCCGTAAAGTCCGCCCACGAGCTCCGTGCCCCGCCACACCTCGACGCTGTGCGCCCACCCCGCGCGATGCAGCGCCGTGTAGGCCGCCACGATTTCCGGCGCGATCCACGTGCCCTCCTGCTCGGGCCGGTCCGCCGCCGCGCACGCCGCGATCACCTCGGGAAACGCGCGGTCGATCGAGTAACTCCAGCCCGCCTTCCGGGCCGCTTTCTCCAGCGTGCGCCCCGCCGTAAGTTCATCGAAAACAAAAATCGCCCGTGCGCGCGGGCAACACCAGGGGATCGGTGCGCCCGGCGCCCCCGGCCATGGAAACACGCCGCGTCGATACGCCGCGCGTAAATTCTCCACCGTCAACGCGGACGCACGCGTCGTCCCGACTACCTCCGGACCGCGCGCCAGCCGGCTCATCTCCGGGAAAACCAGCGAAGCCATTGTAAGATTTTCAGGAACCGCGGCAGCCGATCACTCGCGTTTGAGCCCGCGCGCCATCAACGCACTCAGCGCCAGTGCCGGCGCTTTGCCTTCGAAAAGGATCGCGTGCATCTCCCGAAGAATCGGCGCGTCGATCGCTTTCTCCCGGCACAGGCCGTGAAACGACTCCGTCGTGCGGTAGCCTTCCACCACGGTCTTGCGGTGCGCGATCAGCTCCGCCGCGCCGCGCCCCTCGCCGAGACGCTGGCCAAACTCCCGGTTGCGACTCCACTCGCCGTGACACGTCGCCACGAGATCGCCGAATCCGCTCAGCCCATAAAATGTCTCCGGCCGCGCCCCGAGCGAGGCGCCCACACGCACCATCTCGGCGAGCGCGCGCGTGAGCAGTGCGGCGCTGGCATTGTCGCCGAGTCCGAGCCCGGTGGCGCAACCGGCGGCGATGGCGTAGATGTTTTTCAGGCAGCCGCCGTATTCCACGCCGGCCAGATCGTCGCTGGTGTAAACCCTCAGCGTCGGCCCGCTGATCGCCACCTGCACCTCGGTGACAAATGTCTCGCGCCACGTCGTGCCGAGCACCATCGCTGCGGGCAGTCCGCGCGCGAATTCCGCCGCGTTGGTCGGGCCGGTGAGTGCGCCCGTGGAAACTTCCGGCAGCACCGCCGCGATCACCTGCGTCGGCCGCAGATGGGTGCCCAACTCGAGTCCCTTCGCGAGGCTCACCACCAGTTTCAACCGCGTTCCGCCAGGCAACGCGGCTTTTAGCCGCTCGCTCGTTTCGCGCAGCACCTGCGAAGGACACGCGAGCATGACCACATCCGCACTCGCCAGCGCCGCCGTCAAATCCGCCGTGACCGCGAGCCCCGTCGGGAGCGCGATGCCGCCGAGATATTCTTGGTTTTCCCGCGTGGCCGAAAGCGCCGCCGCCTGTTCCGCCCGGCGCGGGACCAACGTCACTATCTGCCCGAGCCGCGCCAAATGCACCGCAAACGCAGTGCCCCAAGCCCCGGCTCCGACGACGCAGAAGTTCATGCCTGCTTATTGCCCACGGAAACAGGGGAAGACACGGAAGAAATTTTCCTCCCCATTTCCGTGTCTGCCGCCGCGCCGCGGCTATTTCAGGAACCCCGGGATCTTCTCGCCTGCCACCATCGTTTCAAAGCTCTCGCGCGCGTTCACCAGTTCAAACGCGCTGCCCTGCACCATCACCTCGGCGGGAAGCGAACGCGTGTTGTAGCGGCTGGACATCGTCGAGCCATAGGCACCCGCGCTCATGAACGCGATGTATTCGCCCTCGCCGACCTCCTGCAGCTGGCGGTCCTTCGCGAAACAATCCCCGCTCTCGCAGATCGGCCCGACGACATCCGCCACGAGCGCGCGGCGCGTGGTATCGCGGTGCAGCGGCACGATCTCGTGAAACGCCTCATACATCGCGGGCCGCACGAGGTCGTTCATCGCGGCGTCGACGATGAGAAAGTTTTTCCCAGAACCGCGCTTCAAGTGCTCGACGCGGGAGAGCAGCACGCCGGCGTTGCCCACCATGAAGCGACCCGGCTCCAGGAGAATCTTCAAGCCGAGCGGCTGGAGCAACGGCACGAGGGCCGCACCGTAAGTTTCCGGCGTGAGCGGACGCGACCCGGCGGGCTGCGCGTCCCACCAGGCGGCGGCGCCGCTGGCGAGTGCGTCCTTGTAAACGATGCCAATGCCACCGCCGATCGAGAAATAGGTGATGCCATACTTCGCCTTCAGCTCGGCCGCGAAGGGCGCGACTTTCGCCACCGCCTCGGCGAACGGGCCGACGTCGGTGAGCTGCGAGCCGATATGCATCTGCACTCCGCGCAGCTCGAGGTGCGGATACTTCGACGCAGCCTCGTAGGCGGCGGCGGCAAACTTCAGCGGGATGCCAAACTTGTTGTCGCTCTTGCCCGTGGTGATCTTCGCGTGCGTGTGGGCGTCGACGTCGGGGTTGATGCGGATCGCGATGGGCGCCTTTACCCCGAGCTTGCCGGCGACATGGTTAATGCGCGCCAGCTCGGGCTCGCTCTCGACGTGAAACGAAAAGATGCCGTTTTCGAGCGCCAGCTTGATCTCGGCCTCGGTCTTGCCGACGCCGGCGAACACGCTGCGCTTCAC
>JANYBX010000134.1 GCA_025360615.1 Opitutia bacterium | reverse complement strand
CCGCACGACGGGGGCGGCGGCCGCCCCGGCGATCATCCTGGCGGTGGTCTCGGTGATCTCTGCTGCACCAAGATCGTCCGCCTGCTGATGATCTTGGTGGTGATCGGCCTCGTGATCGTGCTCCTGTTGCTCCGGCGCGCGCGCAGCGGCAACTGAGCACGATCAAGTCGCTGCCTTCCTCGCCGGCCGGATCCATGCGGATCCGGCCGGTTTCGTTTTTTGGTGGTGGCGAAAAAGTTGTCCGAGGGTAGGGCGGGTTATCCCTAACCCGCCGCTGCGACTCCGCTCACTGGGAAAGCCAAGCGTCACCGGTGCGTGAGAGATAACGCGCCCCATCTTTTTTAACGGCCCCGGCTATACGGAACGTTGCAGTTGAATCCCGAGATAGGGTTCCCGATGGGGGCGTTTGGGTTCTGCAATCGAGAAACGGTGAACACCTTTGAGTCGTTTGGGTTCACGAATGTTGTTTCTGGGTTCACGGAAGTCGTGGCGGGGTTCGCAAATGTTGTTTCCGGGTTAGCAAATGTTGTGTCGGGGTTCACGGATGTAGTTTTTGGGTTAGCAAATGTTGTTCCCGGGTTCGCGGAAGTTGTGGCGGGGTTAGCAAAAACTGTATTTGGGTTCACAGATGTTGCGTCTGGGTTAACGAAAGTAGTTTCGGGGTTCACGAATGTTGTGCCGGGGTTCACGAAAGTCGTTTTTTGGTTAACAAAAGCTGTTTCCGGGTTCGCAAACGGCGGTTTCGGACTCCGTGCCGGCGCACAAGTGTTTGATCGCGCAATGGGGAAGGCTTGTTCGAGCTCGGGGGCCAGAAAAATGAAAATAAATGCAGGGTGATTGAGGGTGGGCCAGCCAATGTCCCACCCCCCGTGTTAAAGTGGGGGATGTTCGACTTCCGGCAACCGGCCCCATTTGGACCGGCCCTGGGATCGAGCCGATTAAACCAAGGAAAAGTTATGCCCAGACTAAAACGAACCGCCTCGAAAGTGATCCAAAATGCCGCCGCTCGCGCGGCCGGGTTGGAGTCGATCGACCCGAAGCTCAATCTCGGTGGCGAGATGACGCTCGCGGGTTACAAGGATGCGATTGCCGAGGCGCTGGAGAAACAGGCGGCCTACAACACGCTGCTCGCCCAAGCGGACGAGGCGAGAAATCTGTTTGAGGCCGCCGAGGGAAAAACGAGCGATCTCTCCGGTCGAATCCTCGCGGCCGTGGCCGGGAGATTCGGTCGCGCCAGCAACGAATATGAAAAGGCGGGCGGCCGGCGAAAAGCCGACCGGCGTCGCCCTGTCACGCGAGAGGCGGTGATCGAAGCCAAGGCGGCGTAACCGCCGTTTGTCCCCGCAAGGCCGGAGCGGAAACGCCCCGGCTTTTTTGTGGGGGAGTCGGTTGCCCGCGAAACGCGCGAAAAATGCGAAATGGTGGACGAAGCTTTAGACGAAGTAACCAAGGCGGATTACTCGGAAGGCACGGGCGATGACACAGAGGATGAGAGGCAGCCGGCGGTCATTTTTCATCGGGCATCACATCGGGATAAGGCCCGAGGAATCGCTCGCCGTTGAAGTGGATCATGTGGTCGGGGTCTTCGGCGATCCAGACCTCGGATTCCCAGGCGATGTGCGAGACGAAGGTCTGCATCGTGCGGCGGTTCTCGAAGGCGGTCACGAACACGAGGCCCGCTTTGCAGCCGGTGAACAGATCCTTGAGTTCCTTGCGGCGCTTGCCGTCCACCGGGCCGGCGCTGGTGACGGCTTCAATAAGCAGGAGCCAATTTCTTTTGGTATCGTGGACGATGACATCGGGAATCTTGGCGGCGGAATCCAAGGTGACGCCGAGCGCGGCCAAGCCGGCGGTTTCCAAATGGACGAATTTGTTTTCGGTGTCGCCGATGTAGAGAACCACACCGCCGGGAGCGAAGGCGGGGCAGAAGTGTTCGATGATGGCTTTGATGAGCGGATTCTGGCCACCGGGTGAAAGTGCGATTTGAGAGCCGTCGGGCAAAGTTACTGGCACGCGGGCCAAGTCACGCTTCCGGGCGATCTCGTGCTTGAGGCTTTCGCGGCTGGCGAGGTATTGGCGCAAGGTGGGTGTCCAGCCGGAGGCGCCGACTTTGCGAATGAGCGAGAGGGCGGTCGGCTCGATTTGATACACGGTCTTGCCGCTGTTGGTCGGGCGATTGGGATTGTCGGGATTACGCAGCAGCAGGCCTTCCTCGACGAAGAACTTCACCGCGTTGTCGCGGATAGTTTCCCGGGTGTTCGGGGCGTAGCGGACGCCGTAAGCAGCGGCGATGAAATCAATGATGGGAGTGATGCCACAGAGCGGAGCCTGTGCATCGGCCCATGCTGCATCGGGCTGGAGGTCCAGCAGGGCGAGCAGCGCATAGGCGGCGGTTTCGTTGCGCTGTTTCGGGCCAAACTGCAAAGCGGTGAGAGCCTGAATGGTTTCGCCAAGTCGGCGTTTTCTCGCGGCGACTTTGCGGTTGGGTTTAGCGGCGGGCATGAAGGTGCTTGGTAACGAGTTGGTCGATTTCGTCCTGCGAGAGGTCGAGGGTTTTCGTGGCGCGGCCCATGGCTTGCAGGGTGTCGCGGTCGGGATAGGGCAAGGCGCGCAGGTCGGTGGCGTTCACCTGCGTGTGGCCGCTGAAGCGGCGAAAATA
>JANYBX010000221.1 GCA_025360615.1 Opitutia bacterium | reverse complement strand
AGCTTGCCGAGATTACGAGCGGCGATGCGACCGCCCTCCTTGTTGTCCGTGGCGACGAAGCTCGACTGCACCTTTGATTCCAGGGCGGAATCGATAATCACGACGGGGATTTTCCCGCGGACGGCCGTCTCCACCGGTGCCACGAGCGCCTTCTTATCGAGCGGCGCGAGGACGATCCCGCTAACCTGGCGGCCTATGAAATTTTCAACCACCTGCACCTGCTGCTCGCGATCGTCTTCCTTCAGCGGGCCTTTCCAGATGATGTTTACCGTGATCCCTTGCGCCGCGAGTTCGAGTTTGGCCTTCTCGGCACCAGCGTGGATCGACTTCCAGAACTCGTGCGTCGTGCCTTTCGGGATGACGGCGATTTGATAAGTGTCGGCCGCGGGGACGAAGGGGCTGGCGGCGGCGAGCAAGGCGAGGGAGAGGAGGAGTTTTTTCATGGGGGGAAGCGGCAACGAGAACTCCCGGAGCCGGGGGCTGTCGAGTGGATTGGGGTCGAGGCGTGGGAGTAGGCGAAGGCTACAGAATGTTGCCCGCCTCGTGAATGGATAATTTTGCCGTCAGCATGTCCATTCTTGGCCTGCGGGTGCCGCGGTCAGAGTTGCACGGCGTCGCCCTCGATCTCGACACAGATGACGTTGGCGATGGCGACGGGGGCGGGGCGGGGAACGGGTACCACGCGCACGCCGTCGGCCCCGAGATTGGTCGTCAGCACGGTGCGCGAGGGGTCGCCCAGCAGGTAGGCTTTCTTAATGGCGTTTTTGAAGGCTGGGAGGGCAAAACCGTCGCGGGGCAGGGCTTCGCCGAAGACCGTGAAATATAATTTTCCGGGCTTGGTCGTGCAGCGCCAGTCGTCGCGCTTGAGGAAGAGCGGTCTGCCCGCGCGGTCTTTTTGCGTGGCGCTGAACTCGCCAAACTCCGGCCCGAAGGGCGAACGGCCCGCGCCATGGATCGCTTCGCCGTGGACCTTCAGCCACGCACCGACCGCGCGGAGATTGTCCTGGCTGGGTTGAGGGATCACGCCCTCGGCGGTGGGGCCGACGTTGAGCAGGTAATTGCCGCCCTTGCTCGCGATATCGACGAGCTTGAAGAGGATTTCGCCGGGCGACTTCCAGTCGTGGTCGTCCTTTTTGAACCCCCACGTGTGGTTGATCGTGGCGGGGGTTTCCCAATCGCCGACCTTGTTCGCGGGCGGGATGGCGTTGTCGCCGGTGGATTCGTAGTCACCCGAGGCGCCGAGCCGGCCGTCGATGAGGCAGGCGGGCTGAAGCGAGCGCACGAGCTCGGTGAAGCGCTGGCTGCGCCCGGCGCTCATCATCTGCGGGGTGTCGAACCAGATGAGACACGTCGGGCCGTAGTTTGTCAGCAGCTCCCGGAGCTGGGGCTCAGCTTTTTCACGGAGATATTTGTCGTAGGCGCCGCTTTTGTCCTTTTCGCCGTTCGCCGGAAAATCCCAGTTGTTGCCCGCACCGCCCGGCTCATGCCAGTCCTGCGATTGCGAATAATAAAAGCCGAAACGGATGCCGTGCTTCGCGCAGGCGGCGGCGAGTTCGGCGATGGGGTCGCGGGCAAACGGCGTAGCGTCCACGATGTTGAAGGGCGAAACCTTCGAGCGATACATCGCGAAGCCGTCGTGATGCTTCGAGGTGATGACGATGTATTTCATGCCGGCGTCGACCGCGAGCTGCACCCACGCCTCGGCGTCGAATTTCACGGGGTTAAACTGCTTCGCTAGCGCGGCGTATTCCGGGACGGGGATTTTCGCGCGGTTCATGATCCACTCGCCGATGCCCGGCACGGGCTGGCCCTTCCACTCCCCGGCCGGAATCGCGTAGAGACCCCAGTGAATGAAGAGGCCGTATTTCGCCTCGCGAAACCAACCGATGCGCGCCTCGCGCTCGGCCACGATTTTGGCGGCATCGGGCGTGACGGGGTCGGCGGCGCGGGCGGAACAAGTGGTCATCAGCGCAACCAAGGAAAGCAAGGCGGCGAAGGCGGACCAAGCGGGGCGGATTTTCATGGGATAAAAGCAGGCGATGTGCCTGTCGGAAACCACAGCCAAGCCCCTCCGCACGGCAATCAAAAGCGCTGCGGTGCTCTCATCGTTAAGCAAGATCGGTCCGTGCAACGCCGGGCTCGCCGCGAACGCGGCGGGGCTTTTGGCTCGCGCCATGTTTTTCTTCGCCCTGAAAAAATTCGTTTCGTTCTGGCTCATGCCGCTGCCGTTCTGCCTCACCCTGCTCGTCGCGGGCGCGGGCCTCGCCTGCCGCAAAAAATCCGCGCGGCTCGGCCGTGGTCTGCTCGGCACCGGGATCGTGCTCCTCCTGTTTTTCAGCAACAAGGTCGCGAGCACGTGGCTCGTCGCCCCGCTCGAACAGCGTTACGCCTCCATTCCCGACCTGTCCGCCCCGGCCACGGTCCCGGCCGAACTCGCGGCCTGCCGGTGGGTCGTCGTGCTCGGTGGCGGACACGGCGATCTGCCCGGCTTCGCGCCGAACAACAAACTCTCCGGCACGGCACTCGCCCGCATCGTCGAGGGCGTGCGCCTTGTGCAGGCCCTCCCCGACGCGCGGCTGATCGTGAGCGGGCCGGGCGTCGGCACCCACCCCACGCATGCCTCCGTGCTCGCGCAAACCGCCCTGCTCCTCGGGGTGCCGGCGGCGCGCATCGTCCGCATCGAGACCGCGCGCGACACCGAGGAAGAGGCGCAGGCGGCGCAGCTGATCGCCCACGGCCAACCCGTGGCGCTCGTCACCTCGGCCTGGCACCTGCCCCGCGCGGCCGCGCTCTTCCGCAAGGCCGGCGTGCAAACCCTCCCCTGCCCCACGGATTTCACCGCGCGGTCCGGGGCGGAGTTTCGCTGGAGCGAGCTCACGTGGGACACCGATTCCCTCGAGCGCAGCACGTGGGCCGTGCGCGAGCGCGTCGGTTATTTCTGGGGCTGGCTGCGCGACAAAGTCTAGTCGCGGGCCGCGCTTTTTGTTTCGCATTCGTAACGTTCGCCGCTACCCAAACGACACCATGCTTTCCCTCAAAAAACTCTTCGGCAAGGACGAGAAATTCTTCGATCTGCTCGAGGCTGGCGCCGATGAAGCCCGCTCCAGCGTCCAGCTTTTCGGCCAGTATCTCCAGGCCCACTCGAAGGGCACCGGCACCGCCGTGAGCACCGATGAATTCGCGCAGGCGCGACGGAAGGAAAAGCGCCTGCGCCACCAGATGACCGAGGAGCTCGGGCGCACGTTCGTCACGCCGCTGGAGCGCGAGGATATCGAGGCGCTTTCGTTTGCCCTCTACCGCATCCCGAAGCAGGTGGAAAAAATCGTCGAGCGCATCGAAATCTATCCCGGCAAGTTGCCCGTGGCCACGTTCACCCGGCAGGCCGAGCTGATGCTCCAAGCCGCCGATGCCGTCGTCTTCATGGTGAAGCAGCTTCGCGGCGGCACCTCGATGGACAAAATCCAAGAGGCCAGCGACCGCCTCCAGCAGGCCGAGGGAGAGGCCGACAAGGTCATGATCGCGCTGCTCAAGGATCTCTACCACGGCCCGTGCGACGCCAAGGAACTCGTGATCCTCCAGAAGACTTTTGAGATGGTGGAGCAGGCCGTCGACCGCTGCCGCAACGCCGGCAACATCGTCGTCCAGATCGTCCTCAAGCATTCGTAACGCGCGCCCCTCATGACGCTGTTCCTGCTCGTGCTGCTGGCTGCGCTGGCGTTCGAATACATCAACGGGTTTCACGACACCGCCAACGCCATCGCGACGGTCGTCTCGACGAAAGTCCTCACGCCGCGACAGGCCATCTTCATGGCCGCGGTCTTCAACTTGATCGGTGCCTGGGCCGGCACGGCCGTCGCCAAAACCATCAGCGGCGGACTCGTGGACGCCAAGGCCGTGACGATGCTCACGGTCTTCTGCGCGCTGCTCGGCGCCATCATTTGGAATTTGTTCACCTGGTGGCTCGGCCTGCCGTCGAGTTCCAGCCACGCCCTGATCGGCGGCCTCTGCGGCTCGGCCCTCGCCACCGCCGGCGGCAACTGGGGCGTGCTCATCTGGTCCGCGACGGATAAAAAAGGCGCCGGCATCGGGCTCTGGCCCAAGGTCGTGCTGCCGATGTTCAGCTCGCCGCTGATCGGTTTTTTCGGCGGCGCGCTCCTGATGTGGGTGCTGACGATCGTGCTGCGAAACGTCACGCCTCGCCTCGTTCAGCTCATTTTCGGCAAGGCCCAGTTAGGCAGCGCGGCCTTCATGGCCTATGGCCACGGCTCCAACGACGCGCAAAAAACGATGGGCATCATCACGCTCGCGCTCTTCACGGGCACAACCTCCGGAGTTTTCAAGGATCTCCCGGAGTGGGCTGGGTTTCTCCGCGTGAACGAGTTCAAGGATATCCCCCACTGGGTCGTCATCACCTGCGCGTTCACGATGGCCGCCGGCACCGCCGCCGGCGGTTACCGCATCATCAAAACCATGGGCCACAAAATGGTGAAACTGCAGCCCGTGCACGGATTCGCGGCCGAGACGACCGCGGCGTTCATCATCCATGGCGCCTCCTCGATGGGCGTGCCGGTTTCCACTACGCACGTCATCTCCACGTCGATCATGGGGGTCGGCGCGGTCAAGCGCCTGAGCGCCGTGAAGTGGGGCGTCGTCGAGCGCATCGTCTGGGCGTGGGTGCTCACGCTGCCCGTCACCGGACTGCTCGGCTACGGCCTCGTGCATCTGTGCCGCGCCATCGCACCGTGAGCGCGTGCGAACGTTCGCACGCCGCCGCGGTTTCCCTCCCTGCGGGATAACCGGTCCCGACATCCCGCGAAAAACCCCTTGGCGAGCCGCGCGGTTTCGCTGACGCTTTCGCTTCCATGCCGCTGCCCGAGCTGCTTCCGATCACGCCGTTCACCCACCCTGCGCGGGGCGAGGTCGTCGTGCCCGGCTCGAAAAGCCTCACCAATCGCGCGCTGCTGCTCGCCGCCCTCTGCGATGCGCCCGTCTCCCTCACCGGTGCGCTCTTCAGCGACGACACCCGGCTCATGGCCGACGCACTGCGCAAGATCGGCTGCACCGTCGTGGCCGACGAAACCGCGCTCACGCTCAGCATCTCCGACCAAGGCAAAGCCTTCGCCGGGGCCGATAAACCCGTCGATCTTTTCGTCGGCCTCGCCGGTACCGCCGCGCGTTTTCTCACCGCGCTGTGCGCCGCCGCGCCCCGCGGCGTTTACCGGCTCGACGGCGTGCCCCAGATGCGAAAGCGCCCGATGCTCGGCCTCATTGCGACGCTCCGCGCGCTCGGCGCCGACATCCGCTGTACCGGCGAGGACGGTTTTTTTCCGCTCGAAATCCACGCGCGCGGCCTGCGCGGCGGGACCGTCAGCATCGACGCCAGCGAAAGCAGCCAGCTCCTCTCCGCCCTGCTAATGGTCACCCCGCTCGCGGGCGCGCCCGTCGAAATTGCGCTGACTGCCCGGGTCCGCCGGCCATTCGTCGAAATGACCGCGCGGCTCATGGGGGAATTTGGCGTCGCACTCGGCGAACAAAAAAACGCCGCGGTGTTCACCGTCGCGCCCAGCCGCTACCATTCCCCCGGCACCTACGCGATCGAGCCCGACGCCACCGCGGCGAGCTACTTCCTCGCCCTGCCGCTCGTCACGGGCGGCAGCTTGCACCTGCCGCACTTGCGCGCATCGGGCGCGGGTTTGCAGGGCGACACGCATTTTGCCGAAGTGCTCGGCCGCGTCGGCGTGACGATCCGCGCCACCTCGCGCGGGCTCGATGTGAACTTTGCCCAGATCAACATGCAGCGCGGCGTCGACCAGGACTTCAGCGAATTCTCCGACACGTTCCTCACGCTCGCCGCCATCTCGCCGCTCCTCGCCGGCCCCACGCGCATCACGGGCATCGCGCACACGCGCAAGCAGGAGACCGACCGCGTCGCCGGCATGGCCCGCGAACTCACCAAGCTCGGCCAGCAAGTCGTCGAGACCGAGGACAGCCTGGAAATTCAGCCGCGTTTCCTGCGCGGCGGCCAGACCATCGAGACCTACGGCGACCACCGCTTCGCGATGAGCTTCGGCATTCTCGGCTGCCTCGATCTGCACGGCGACGGCAGCCCGTGGCTCACGATTCGCGAGCCCGGCTGCTGTGCGAAAACCTTCCCGCACTTTTTCGAGTTGCTGGAAACCCTCCGGCAAAAATCGTTGGCGCTCTGATGGCCAACCCTTCCTTCATCATTGTCGCCATCGACGGCGGCGCGGCCTCCGGTAAATCGTCCTCGTCGCGCACGCTCAGCGAGCGGTTCCACCTGCTCCACGCCGACACCGGCTCCTACTATCGCGCCCTCACGGCCGAGCTGCTGCGCGGCGGCGTCACGCCCACCGATCTGCCCGGCGTGAAAGCCGCGCTCTCCGCCGTGTCTTTCACGACGCGCGTCACCGGCCGAAGCGCCGAGATCGAATTGAGCGGACACACCATTCCGGACGCCGAAATTCGCAGCGCGGAAGTCACCGCCCACGTCGCCCCCTTCGCGGCGATTCCCGAAGTGCGCGCCGCCCTGCTCGACTATCAGCGCGGCCAGGCCGACACCGCGCGCAAAAATAATTTTCGCGGCCTCGTGATGGAAGGCCGCGACATCGGCTCGAAAATTTTCCCCGACGCCGATTTTCGTTTTTTCCTTTTCGCCGATCCCGTCGAGCGCGCCCGCCGTCGCGAACAACAAGGCCTGCAGGATCAAGTGGCCAAGCGCGACACGCTCGACAGCCAGCGCCTCCAAGAGAGTCTGCAGGGCGCCGTACTCATCGACAGCACGCACCTCACGCTCGCCCAAGTCGTCGAGACCCTCGCCGCGCCCATCGCCGCCCGCCTCGCCGCATGAGTCTCCGCCCGCCAAGGCCCGGATCGCCCGGGCCAATCGTATGAGCCGCGCCTTTCCCCAAGTTGAGATGGATCCGGCCTACGGCTTCTCGCACTACCTCGCGACCGTCGCCTTCAGCATGTGTTTTCGCGGCGAAGTTTCCGGTTTGGAAAATCTGCCTGCGAGCGGCGGCTTCATGGTCGCGTCGAACCACGCGAGCAATCTCGACCCTTTCATCGTCGGCCAGCATCTGCCGCGGCAGGTCTCTTTTTTCGCGCGCAAAACTTTGTGGATGCCCGGCTTTCCCGCGTGGTGGCTCAATGCCGTCGGCGTCATCCCTGTCGATCGCGACGGCGGTTCCGATGTAACCGCGATCAAGCGCGTGCTCGGCGCGCTCAAGAGCGAAAAAATCATCATCATGTTTCCCGAGGGCACGCGCTCACCGGACGGCCGCCTGCAAAGCGCGAAGCCCGGGGTCGGCCTCTTCGCGTGCCGCTCGCAAGTGCCCGTGGTGCCCGCGCGCGTCTTCGGCTCGTTCGAGGCGTATGGCCGCGGCGGCAAGCCGCGCCTTGGCACGCCGGTGTCGGTGGTTTTCGGTCGGCCGCTCGCCCCGGCCGACTACGACAATCCGAGCGACGGCAAAGAGCGTTATCCCCGCGCCGCCGAGCGCATCATGGCGCGCATCGCGCAGCTGGAGCCGCCGATTCCCACGGTGGTTTGAGGTGGGGCGGGTGATCCTTAACCCGCCGTTTGTACTCGGCATCAGCTGTGAGCGGAGTCGCCGCAGCGCGTTAAGGATAACGCGCCCTACCTCGATCCTGCAAATACCTCACTCCAGTCCGCACGCTTTGCGCGCGCGCTTACTCACGACACTCGCGACGGCGCGCGCCCGGTCGGCGCCGTCGCGCAACACGGTTTCGACGTAGCCCATGTCCGCGGCGAGTTCGGCGCGACGGGTGCGGGCGCTGGCAAAAAAATTCCAATAGTGCTCGAAGAGCGCCTTCTTCAAATCCCCATAGCCGAGTCCGCCCGTGCGCAGACGGTTTTCGAAATCGGCGGCAACCTCCGCCGGGGCGAAAAATTTCAAGAGCTGAATCGCGAGATTTTTGTCGGCGTCCGGCTTCGGTTCCGCCGGCGTGCGCGAATCCATCACGATGCCCATGATCTTTTTTCGCAGCGCCTTTTCGTCGCCGAAGATCTCAATCGTGTTGCCGTAGCTCTTCGACATTTTCTGGCCGTCGAGTCCGGGAATCACCGCAACCTCCTCGCGAATCTCCGACTCAGGCACGACGAACGTTTCGCCGTAGGCCTCGTTGAACTTGATCGCCATGTCGCGCGTCATCTCGACGTGTTGCTTCTGATCGCGACCGACGGGCACGCGGTGCGTGTCGTAGAGCAAAATATCCGCCGCCATGAGGACCGGGTAGGCGAAGAGGCCGAAGTTCGGGGAAAGGCCCTTCGCCGTCTTGTCCTTGTAGCTGTGCGCGCGCTCCATCAGCCCCATCGGCGCGAGCGAGCCGAGCATCCACATGAGTTCGCAGACTTCGGGCACATCGCTCTGCCGCCAGAACACGCTCGTCTTCGGATCGAGCCCGCAGGCGAGCCAGTCGAGCGCGATGCCGAGGGTGTTCTTCCGGCGCTCGGCGGAGTCGGTGACCGTCGTCATCGAGTGGTAGTCCGCGATAAAATAAAAACAATCGCCGCGGGTCTGCGCGTCGATGGCGGGACGCATCGCGCCGAAATAATTTCCGATGTGGAGCGTGCCGGAAGGCGTGATGCCGGTGAGGGTGCGCATGGTGCAATCGTTCTCGTTCTTCGTTCTCTTACTCGTTCTCGGTTTTTGAAGGAGGAGAGAAGAGAACGATAACGAGTAGGAGAACGAGAACGTTTTTTAATCCCGCCGGGGCAGCAACGTCACCCCGCCCCGCGATTTCGCGATGGTCGACGCCGGCAGGTAGCCCGAGAACGCCACCGTCGGCATCACCAGTGCGCGAGGCCCAAGCACCGTACCGGGATTGAGCACGGCGTTGCAGCCCACCTCGGCATGGTCGCCGACGATGGCGCCGAATTTCCGCAGGCCGGTCTCAAACACTTTTGCCTCCGTGCGCACGATGATCGGCTTTTGGTCGAGCCGCAGATTCGAGCAAATCACGCCCGCGCCGAAATGCGCGCCGTTGCCGAGGATCGAGTCGCCGACGTAGCTGAAATGCGGCACCTGCGCACCGTCCATGAGCAGGCAGTTTTTGAACTCACACGCATTTCCGAGCACGCAGTTCGCGCCCACGATCACGTTGCCCCGGACAAAAGCCCCCGGCCTGATCTCCGTGCCCGCGCCGATCCACGCCGGCCCGATGATCGTCGCATACGCCGGCAGCTTCACCGTCGGGTGAATATAAACCGGCCCCTCGATGTGCACGCCCGGCGGCCGTATCGTCGGCGCGGCCTCAAACCGATGCGCCGCGAGTGCCGGGCCGATGCGCTTGAGCCACTCCCACGGCGCGATGTCTCCGGGGAAATGCGCCGCGAAGGGCGCGAGCGACGCGGGCAGGGCGAAGAAATCAGCGGCAATCACGCCGGCGAACTTGCACCAAAAAAATGCCGAGGGACAGCGGCTTTTTCGCGCGCGCCGCCCGCCGCAAATCTGACCTGAAAATTTTGCCGGACTTGTCAGCCCTTTCCAAACACCCACGCTGCTGCGCGATGAAGTCACGGTTCAGCTCACTCGTCCGCGCCGCCTGCGGCCTCGTTTTCACGGCAAGTCTCCACGCGCAAACCGCCACGCAGCTCGACTCGCTGGTGGTCACCGCCGCACGCACGCCGCAACCGGCGGAGCAAATCGCGTTTTCCGTCAAAGCCATCGACGGCGATGCCTTGCGCGCCGCGCCCACGCTCACTCTCGACGGTGCGTTGCGCGCCGTGCCCGGGTTCAGTCTTTTCCGCCGCAGCGACAGTTTGAGCGCCAACCCCACCGCCCAAGGCGTCTCGCTGCGCGGCCTCGGCCCGAGCGGGGCGAGTCGTTCGCTCCTGCTCCTCGACGGCGTGCCGCTCAACGATCCCTTCGGGGGCTGGGTCACTTGGAGCCAGCTCCCGCGCGAATCGCTCGCCCGCGCCGAACTCGTGCGCGGCGGCGGCGCGACCGCCTGGGGCAACGCAGCGCTCGGCGGCGTCGTCCAGTTGCTCACCACGCCTGTCCGCGGAGAAAGCGCCCGGTTCGCCGCGAGCCTCGGCGATTTCGCCACGCACGGCGCTGAATTCGCCGTCACCCACGCCGTCGGCCGCGGCACGGTGCAACTCCTCGGCCGTGCTTTCGAGACGAACGGTTTCGCGCTTGTCGCGCCCGAGCGGCGCGGGTCGATCGACGTGCCCGCCGCGAGCGATCACCGCTGGCTCACCGCGCGCTGGCGGACTCCCCTCGGCGAAAATCTCGAAGCCACGCTCACCGCGCGCACGTTTCGGGAAACGCGAAACAACGGCACGCCCTACCAGCGCAACGGCTCCCGCGCCAATTTCGCCTCTGTCTCCGTCGCCGGTCAGCCCCGGAAAAATTTCGCATGGACGGGCACCACCTACGCGCAGGACCAGTCGTTCTCCAGCACCTTCAGCTCCGTCAACGCCGCCCGCACCGCGGAGACACCCGCGAGCGACCAATTCGCCGTCCCCTCGACCGCGACCGGCGCCGCGTGGACCGGCGCATGGAACCATCCCGGCGGAGCGCGCACCAGCGCCGGTGCGGACTTCCGTGACGTGCGGGGCGAGACGCGGGAAAATTTCACCTACGCGGCCGGCGCTTTCACGCGCCAGCGTTTCGCCGGCGGCTGCCAAACGCTCGCCGGAATCTTCGCCCTGCATGAACAACCACTGGGCTCCGACTTCACCGCGACCGTTGGCGCCCGACTCGACGACTGGCGCGAAACCGACGGCCACCGGCGCGAGTCCGACCGCGCGAGCAGCACGCTGCTGCGCGACGACCACTACGCCGACCGCGACGCCCTCGAATTCAGCCCCAGCGCCGGACTCGTCTGGCGCGCGAGTGAGAACCTGCGGTTGCGCGCCGCAGGCCAGCAAGCGTTTCGCCGCCCAACGCTGAACGAACTTTACCGGCCATTCCGCGCCGGCACCGTTGTCACCGAGGCCAACGCCGCACTCGGCACCGAACGCGTGACCAGCGGCGAACTTGGCGCGGATTGGACGTCCGGCGCGCTCACGCTTGCCGCGACGGGTTTCTGGAACGAACTGCACGACGCCGTGGGCAACGTCACCCTCGCGCGCGGCTCGGGGACGTTTCCTATCGTCGGCACGCTCGCCGCCGGCGGAATCGGGCGGCAACGGTTGAATCTCGACCGCACGCGCGTGCGAGGTGGAGAAATCTCCGCGACCTGGCGCGCTCGCGAAACGCTCACGCTGACCGCCGAGGCCATCATCTCTGACGCGACGGTCCGCCGCGCCGCCGTCGCCCCGCTCCTCGCCGGCAAACGCCTCGCCCAAGTGCCACGCCACAGCGTCACTTTCGGCGCGGCGTGGCGCGCGCCTTTCGGCGTGAAGCTCACGCCCCGCGCCCGCTGGATCGGCGCGCAGTTCGAGGACGACGAAAATCTCCTGCGGCTCGGTGAAGTCGTCGTCGCCGATTTGGGCGTGAGCCGCGCGCTGGGTCACGGACTGGAGTTGTTTTTCAACGTCGAGAATTTGGGCAACGCCCGCATCGAAACGGGCCGCAGCACCGACGGCGTGGTCAACACCGGCACGCCACGCCTCATCATGGCCGGCGTGCGCGGCGCTTGGTAGCAAGGCGCCGCGCCGCCAGTTTAACTTTGAGCGGCGCATCGCGGTCGATTTCTCCGAAGCAAAAATCGGCTCGGATAACCAGCTCTGTCGTGATTCCGAAGGCGATTGCCCGAAGGGGTGGCGACGGATTTGCCCGTTGGCGAATCCCATTAGCGGCTCATACCCCGGGTATTTCGAGGACCCGGTTTAGTGAAGATTCCAGCGCCAGCGGCACCTTCGGAATCAGTGGATTCCGCTGCTGATCCGGAGCGGGGCTGAGTAACGGTTTGTCAAGAAGTGAGACCTGTCCCCTTTTTTTCGGCCCATCATAGTTTATCCAACAACTGCTTCTTCTTTTCTGCATATTCCCCATCCGTGACCAACCCACTTTCTAACAACGACTGCAACTCCGCCAACCGATCTTTGACATGACTCGATGACTCGGCCTCGTGATCTTTAATGCCCCGTAGCGCATCAACAATCCTTCGATCGTTGAGAAATTCCTTAAACTTGAATTGGTAGTGCTTCACTGAATTATTGAAAATGGAATCTTTGCCTTCGACCAGAGGAACATCGCGCCCCGAGAACGTCCGCCGACAAAGGAGAGTTCCACTGCCATCATAGACGCTGATATCAACGGCATAAAAAAACTGCCACGATGGAACTATGAAGCCTCCCCAATCGATGCGCCAATCATCCAATCGCACAGCGAATCCTCGATCCGAATGAGCCTCGATAATCTTGTCGCGAACTTCCGCATCGGTGGCGCCATGACCCAAAGAAAGCTTCGTAACGGTGTATCCCGCATTCGAGAAACCTTGTGCTACGCGATCGCCGATATAATCCGTAAATTTCTTCTTCTCTATATTATTCAGATTAATCGGGATTCCGTAAGAGCCGCGCATTATCCCTTCAAATCGATCGGTCTTCTTTCCGGATAATACGTAAGGGCGGTTTTCGATTGTGACCACTGCCACCTTCTCTTTGGCCGATAGCGGCACTTGGATAGCGCTATTCTCAACAGTCAAGGGTGTCACGCAGCCGCTCAGAAATACCGTCGCGAGTGCTATGAAGGAGATAAACAGATGCTTCATGGGTAAGTTCTTTGGCGAATGTTTAGGATGAGGCACGAAAAAGGGGACAGGTCTCAAGTCTTGATAAAATATCCAGCTCGCCGATCTGACGTTCCCCACGATGCATCGTAACGGATGGATGGCTGCATGGCCCTTATTTTTGTCAAGACTTGGAGACCTGTCCCCTGTCTCCTTTTTGCCCGGCACACCCATCGATGCCGACGAGTGTTCGGTTAGCTTCGGAGTTCACGCAGCGATGAAACTAGGTCAGCGTCACGCCCTTCGCCTTCGCGGCGCGGAGGAGGGCGTCGGCCATGTCGCTCGGAGTAACCGCGACTTCGATGCCGCATTCTTTGAAGACGGCGATCTTCGCCTCAGCCGTATCCTCGGCGCCGCCGACGATCGCGCCGGCGTGGCCCATGCGACGGCCCGCAGGCGCCGTTGCTCCGGCGATGAAACCGGCGACCGGCTTCTTGCAGTTCGCTTTAATCCAGCGCGCGGCTTCGACCTCGGCGTTGCCGCCGATTTCGCCGATGAGGATGATGCCGTGCGTCTCGGGGTCGGCGTTGAAGAGTTTGATCACGTCGAGGTGCGAGGTGCCGTTGACGGGGTCGCCGCCGATGCCGACGCACGTGGTCTGGCCGATGTTTTTTGAAGTGAGTTGGAAAACCGCCTCGTAGGTGAGCGTGCCGGAGCGCGAGACGACGCCGACGTGGCCTTTTTTGTGAATGTAGCCGGGCGCGATGCCGATGCGGCAGCCGCCGAAGGAATCCTTGCCAGTGCCGGGCGTGACGATGCCGGGGCAATTCGGGCCGACGAGGCGCGTGCGTTTGCCCTGCATGGCGCGTTTCACGCGGATCATGTCTTTGACGGGGATGCCTTCGGTGATCGCGACGGCGAGGTCGAGGCCGGCGTCAACGCATTCGAGGATGGCGTCACCGGCGAACGGCGGCGGGACGAAGATGACCGAGACGGTGGCGCCGGTGGCTTTGGCGGCGTCGGCGACGGAGTTGAAAATCGGAACTTTGTGCGCGCCGTATTCGAAAAACTGGCCGCCTTTGCCGGGCGTGACGCCGGCGACGACTTGCGTGCCGTAGTCGAGCGAGAGCTTGGTGTGGCGCGCACCGAATTCGCCGGTGATGCCTTGGATGAGGATCTTCGTTTCGG
>JANYBX010000216.1 GCA_025360615.1 Opitutia bacterium | reverse complement strand
CCCCGGCTAGCCGCAACAGCTCCTCCTACCGTGCCTATCCGCGCTATTACATCGGCGACGCCAAAAACCAAAACGTCGACTACGCGCCGCAACGCCTCACCTCCACCAACGGCACCTACACCCTCCGCTACTACAACGCCGTCACCGGCCAATGGATCAACGAGTCGGTGGATTTCAGCGAGTATTACTACGCCAACCGCCTCAACCGCCGCCTCCTCACCACCGTCGGTGGCACATGGCAGGGATTTTTCTTGAACGGCCGCATCATTCCAACGCTCGGCGAACGTCAGGACAACAACCGCACGCGCGACGGCAACAACGCCATCGCTCCCACCGTCGCGACCAACGGTTTTTATGACCTCTCCCGGATGAACGGTTTCGGCGACACCGACTGGGTCCAGCAACGCCCCGAGCAAAAAGGTCTCACCCGCACCGCCGGCATCGTGGTGAAACCCTTCAAGTGGATCAGCCTCACCTACAATCAATCCAACGCCTTCAGCCCCGGTTCGCTCGCCTATAATGTTTTCGGCGTCCCGCTCTCCGACCCGCGCGGCAAGACGAAGGACTACGGTTTTTATTTTTCGCTCTTCAACAACCGCCTCAACATCTCCGCCAAGCAATACGAGACTCAGGATATCGGCCGCGGCACGAGCGAAGTAAACACCATCGTCCAACGCGCCATCCGCCTCGACAACGACGGCAATTCCAGCACCGGCGATCCCGACCTCTACCAATTTCTGAACTCCGAATTTCGCAAGCTCGACCCAAACATCACCCAGACCCAGATCGACACTCAAGCTTTCGTCCTGATGGGCGTCGATGCCGCCTACATCCGCAGCCACCTCAACAAAACCCACGGCGACGACAGCGATGCATTCTCCCGCGGCAAAGAAATCGAAATCACCTTCAATCCCACCACCTACTGGACGATGAAGGCCACCCTCACGCAGGCGAAATCGTTCAACGGGATCCTCTCGCCCAATCTGCAGAATTATATCGATTCCCGTCTGCCGATTTGGACCACTGTTAAAAGCCCCTTCGACGGCTCCTCGTTCTGGAACGGCACCTATAAAGTCGGCAATTTGACTCCGAACCAATGGTATCTGCAAAACCTGCTCGCCCCGCTGAAACTCTCCGTCGCCCTCCAAGGCAAAGCGCGGACGCAAACCCGCCAGTGGCACGCCAACTTCGTGACCAACTACAAACTCGCGGGCCTCACTGAAAACCGCTGGCTCAAATATCTCGATGTCGGCGGCGGCGTTCGCTGGGAAGACAAAGGCTCAATCGGCTTCTACGGCGCGGCGCCCGACGCTTCCGACGGCATCGTTCGCTCCTACGATCCTAACCGCCCGGTCTGGGATAAATCCCGCTACTACGTTGACCTCATGGCGGGCTACAACCTGCGTTTCTACGATGGCAAAATTCGCGCGCGCGTGCAGTTCAACGTCAAAAACGTCCTCGAGGACGGTCGTCTCCAACCCATCGCCGTCAATCCCGACGGCAGCCCATGGGCCTTCCGCATCGTCGACCCCCGCCAGTTCGTTCTCAGCGTGAAGTTCGACCTCTAAACCGATCCGCAAACGAGCGCTCCTCTCTCACCGCCGCTGTGTCCCACAGCGGCGGTTTTATTTTATGCCCCACGCATATCCCGCGCCGCCCGCCGGTCCGCGCTCCATCAGCAACGCGTCGAACACCACGCCCGGATCGACCAGCCACAGATGCACGGTGTGTTCTCCACCACGCTCCACGTGGTGCTTGCTCTCGGTTAGCGCCGCGTTGCGCAACACGTCTTCCTGCCACCGTAAATTTTGCTCGTCGGTGTAAAGCGGCAGCGACACGAGCTGCGGCAGCGCGTCGTCGATCGCGATCGCATAGGCCGGCGCGTGTTCAGCCGTGATCGGCCAGTGCGGCAGCGAGCGCACCGTCACGCGAAACTCCCCGCTGCCCTGCAACCACACCTTGTAGTCGAGTCGCGGCGCGCTTTTTTTCACCGAGGTAAGATCCCGCGCCCCTTCCGCCGTCACCGGAAACGCCGCCACCGCGCCACCATTGTAGCCCAGCCCGGTGATTGTCCGCCAGGCTGCCGCCGCGCTGTCGGTGCGCGAGCTCGCCTTCTCGGCTTCGATCACCAACCGGCCATCGTCCTCGATAAAATCCGCCGCCTGAAAATCAGGAGCACTGGCTGGGTTGAAAGCCGTCACGGCCACGCGCACTTCTTTTTCCGCCCCTGAAAAACGGATCTCACCAGAGACCGCCTCCCCCTTCGGGGCCTTCGCCCAATCCACTCCCACGGTGATCCGCGCGTCGCCTTCGCCGGCCGTTTTGCTCAGCACGATCCAGTCGGCGCTCGGCGCGGCCTGCCACGCCAGCGGCGCGCGCCCGCTGTTGAACACATCCACGGAATGCTCCTCGCCGCGCCGCGCCGCCGTAAATTGCGGCAACCGCAAATTGCCGTTCGCCTTGCTCGCTCCCTCGGGCCAAACCCCCAGCGCTGCGGCCTCGGGCACCGTCACTGGCGCCGCCTCCGGCCGCACAAAAACCCCTTGTCCGCGCGGCGCGGGCGACATCATGCCGCGCCATTTGCCGCCGCTCATCTCGTTGTTGAAAAAATCCGTCTCGCGTAAAATCGCCTCGTGCGCCGCCTGCGCCTTGGCGAGAAACCCCGCCGCGCTGGCGCGCCCCTGCTCCACGTAGGCGTGGTAGCGCGCGAGGTGGAGCGCCTTCTCGTTCATCAGCGCCGCCCCGCGCACCGGATAAAGCACGAGCTGAAAATACGCCGCCTGCTGCTCCGCCGATAATTTCCCCGCGAGCGCCGTCGCCCGCGCCTCCAGCGCCGCGAATTCCTTCAACCGCGCCTCCGCCTCATCGCCTGCGCCCGTCGTCGCGAAGGCCGGCTTGGCCATGAGCCGGCTCTTCGCCTTCGCGTCCACGTTCACGTGCTCCGGCCGGCGTTGGAAATTCAGCCGATAGAATTCCGCCAGCACCGCCGTGATTTCCGCCGCGTGCTCACGCCCGAAATCGCGTGCCGCCACGTCGCGGAGAAAGTCGTTTACGTTCTCCGGTCCCCACTGGTGGGGATTCCACGCCAGCCGCAGGAAAAATTCCGCGCCCACCTCCGCCGGCTTGATG
>JANYBX010000199.1:0-12500 GCA_025360615.1 Opitutia bacterium | reverse complement strand
GCGTGACGGCCGAGGTGGACGGCGGGCCGATCCTCGACCAGGCCGCCGTGCGCGTCGCGCCGGGCGAAACCCTGGAATCGCTCTCGGCGAAAATCCACGCGGCGGAACACGCGCTACTCCCGGTGGTGATCGCGCGGCTAAGTGAGGCGGAGAACGCCTAGCGTCCAGTGCGACCCGGCCATGCCAGCTCCACCCCGCATTCTCATTGTCGAGGACGAGCCGGCCATCGCCGACACGCTGCTCTACGCGCTCAAGACCGAAGGGTTTTCCCCGGAATGGCGCACGACCGGCCGCGACGCGATCGCGGCCATCGCGGCGGAGGCTTTCGCGCTCGTCGTGCTCGACGTGGGCCTGCCCGACGGCAGCGGCTTCGATTTCTGCAAGGCCATTCGGGCGCGCTCGGCGGTGCCGGTGTTGTTTCTCACCGCGAGAAACACCGAACTCGACCGCGTGCTCGGGCTGGAACTCGGCGGCGACGACTACGTGACGAAGCCCTTCAGCCCGCGCGAAATCACGGCGCGCGTGAAGGCGATTTTACGCCGCACCACCGCGGGGGCGGAAATTTCGCGTCACTCCCCGGGAAATTCCGGACCCGAAAAGTGTCACCCAATAGGTGACACTCCATCCGGGGCGGCGGCGGGAATTATCGTCGATGAAGAGCGGTGCGCGGCCACGTGCGCGGGCGTGCGGCTGGAGCTCACGCGGTATGAATTTCGACTGCTGAAAGCGCTGGCGGCGCGACCGGGGCGGGTGTTTTCCCGCGATCAATTGATGGAGGCCGCGTGGGAAGATCCGGGCGCGAGCCTCGATCGCACGGTCGATGCGCACATCAAAACGCTACGGGCGAAACTGCGGGCGGCGGCACCGGGCGTCGATTCGATCCAGACGCACCGGGGCATGGGGTATTCGCTGCGGGCGCAGCCCTGAAGCCGTGAAAATCCGCACGGCGATTTTTGGCGTTTATGTCGCGGCTTCGGCGGCGGGTTTTGCGGTGCTGATGATGTTTGTGCTGCGCGATGTGCGGTTGCGCTACGTCGAGGCGATGCGGCGCACGATGGGCGACACGGCGAGTTTTCTCGCGGTGTTTGCCAGCGAGGCGCCGGGGAACGACACCGATTGGGTGGGGCGGCTGTCGGCGCTGCCACCGAAGGCGGAGCTGTTGCGGGTGTTTGCCTGCGACGAAGCGGGGCGCGTCGTTTTCGATTCCACGCAAGGGCGCGATGTGGGGAAAATTTACCCGTGGACCGCGCGGGGCGGAGGTCACGCCGCGTCGGAAAACTATACGCTGGTCAACGTGGCCGAGGTGGACGGTGAGCTGCGGGTGCGCACGCCCGTGCGGCGCGGCGGCCAACTGCTCGGCTGGGTGGGCGTGGGCCGGCCGTTGGCCACGGTCGCCGTCGGCGTGAGCCAGGCGCGCTGGCAACTCGTGGTCTATGCCGGCTGGGTCGGCGCGGTGATGCTCGCGGCGGGCTGGTGGCTCGCCGCGAAACTCACGCACTCGCTGGAGCGGCTCACCGCCCACGTGCAGGCGGTGCGCGACGGGCGCGGTGGAGCCGACGCGGCGCTGCCGCACTCGCGCGCGAAGGAAATCGCGGAGCTCGCGCAGGCGTTCGGGGAGATGCGGACGGCGCTCGAGGGCAAGGCCTACGTCGAGCGTTACACGCAGGCGCTCACGCATGAGTTGAAGGCGCCGCTCTCTGCGATTCGCGGCGCGGCGGAATTGCTCGGCGAGGATTTGCCGGAGGCGGACCGCGCGCGTTTTCTCGCCAACTTGCGCGCGGAGACGGAGCGGATTCAGAGCATCGTGGATCGCCTGTTGGAATTGGCGGCGCTGGAGGCGCGGCACGGCCGGCTCGATTTGGCCGACGTGGATTTACGCGCGGTGGCGGCGGAGATTGTTGGCTCGGCGAACACGGTGGCGGCGGCGCGGAAGGTGAAATTGACGCTGGTCGAAGGCGGGCCGGCGCGAGTGCGCGGGGAAAGTTTTCTGCTCGGCCAGGCGGTTTCGAATTTGGTGCAGAACGCGCTGGCGTTCACGCCGGCGGGCGGGGCGATCACGATCACGATTGCGAGCACGACGGGGGAGCGGGTGAGCGTGGTCGTGGAAGATAACGGCCCGGGCGTGCCCGACTACGCGCTGGCGCGGATCGGCGAGCGTTTTTATTCGCTGCCGCGCCCGGACACGGGACGGAAGAGCACGGGACTCGGCCTGAGCATCGTGCGTGAAATCGCGCGGTTGCACGGCGGGGAGTTTACGCTCGCGAATCGCCCGGAAGGCGGGGCGCGGGCGGAGTTGAGCGTGGCGATTTCGTGACGCAGGAGAGATCGAGGCGGAGCGGTGGAGTGCGTCTTCATCGCGAATTCATGCCCGCTTCACACGCGCTTCATGTGCTGCGGGGAGACTTGGAGAATGGAATTTTTCAATCGATGGTTGGAACAAGGAAGCCGGCAGGGGGCAGCGAGACGTTTGGCTCCATGGGTGTTGGGCGTTGGAGGCGCGCTCGCGTTGCGCTGGGAGACAGTGACCGTGGCGGGACTGACGCGGCGCCTGCGGGTGGCGTGGGTGAGCGACGTGCATCTTTGGCGACGCGGGACGATCCGCACGGTGAGAGCGGTGATTTTGGCGGTGCGTGAGGCGCGGCCGGATGTCGTGGTGCTGGGCGGCGACTTGGTGGATGCGAAAATGGGATTGCGGCAACTCGAGTTGCTGGTGCGCGCGCTCATTCGAGTGGCGCCACTGTGGGCGTTGCCAGGAAACCACGATGAGTCGTTTGGAGTGGGCCGAGTGGAGGCCGCTGTGCGCAGGGCCGGTGGATCTTGGCTGCCCGATGGACCCGCGCATGTTGCGGGTGGCGAAGTGCGCCTGATGACCGGAGACGCTCAGCGGTGGATGTCCCGGGTCGGAGGTTTCATCGTGGCTTGCGTGCACAATCCGGCGACCGCCCGGGCGTGGGATGGCGCGGCGAGCGTGGTGCTGGCCGGGCATTTGCACGGCGGGCAAATCGTGTTGATGGAGTCGGGTGGGCGAGCGTGGCCATGCGCGCTGGTGTATCGGTGGTGCGGACCGAGGTTCGAGCTTCCCCTCGGCACCACGCTGCTGGTCGGACGAGGAGCCGGCGATCAGCTACCCGTGCGGTGGTGCTGCCCGCGAGAGGTGCTTTGCGTAGACCTTGTGCCCGGGAAAATGGGTTGCGGCGAAACTCTATGACGGCTCGGAAATAAAATATTTCATCGCGAATTCATGCCCGCTTCACACGCGCTTCACACGCGCTTCATGCGGGTGGGGCAGAGTGGGGGCGCAATGCAAAACGAACTTCCCCCGCCGCTCGCCTCCCTCCCCCCGGTCGTCCGACCCAAACCGGATCGCCGCAACAAGATCACGCTCAAGCTGCTGTTCATCGCGGCGCTCGTGCTGCTGCTTCAGGCACCGCTTCACTTGGTGAATGCGTTGCAGGAGGAGCGGCGTGCCAACAATGGAGATACGTCGATGGCGACGGGGTCGCGCGATCTCCCGATCGTGCGAGCCGCGACTCCGCCGAAGGGGGATGCGTTTGAGCCGTATCGCCTCGTCCAGCGCGCGCTGAAACACAGCGTGTTGGTGCTGGCGCTGGTCTTCGCGGCTTTTTTTCTCTTCGAGACCCTCGCGGGCGTGCGGTTGCACGCGGTTCACTATGGGCTGATCGGGGGCGCGATGTGTTTGTTTTATCTGGCGCTGCTGGCACTCGGGGAGGTCTTAAAACCGGGGCTGGCCTACACGAGCGCAGCGGGGGCGTCGTCGCTGCTCATCACGTTCTACAGTGCGTCCATCCTGCGCAGCTGGATGCGGGCGGGGGTGATCGCGGTCCTGCTCGCTGGCGTGCATGGCGTGCTTTATATCGTGCTGCGGATGGAATATTACGCGTTGCTCGCGGGCACGGCTTCACTCTTCGCGGCCATGGGCGCGGTGATGTTTTTCACCCGGAAGGTGGATTGGCACGCGCAGGATTCGGCGGAGGCGGCAGGATGAAGCCCAAGCGAGTGCCGCGGCTTTGGTGTGCGCTGCAGGGGCTGCTCCCGTTGGACGCTTGTCTCGCGGCGCAGCGCGGTGAACTGGCCTGGCCGCCCGAGAGAGCGGGCTCGTGCGCGGTCGCGCCGGTGGAGTCTGAGTCGGCGAATCCGTCGGCGGGAAAAACCCACTCCGAGGCGCGGCGATGCAAGCAGTGAATTTGCCTCGGGCCAGCGCGCGGCCTTTTGATCTCGGCTCATTGTTGCGGGGAGATGCAGAGGTGATGGCAGGGTGGACCACGCCGTGGAACGTGCGACTCGTGTTGCCGCAGATGTTAGTGATCGCGGTCGGCGCGGGGGCATTTGGTCTGGCGATGGGGAGTTGGCGGGCGCCGGAGCAGGCGGTTTGGTCGGGAATAAAGCTCCCCGTCGTGCTGCTCGCCACGGCGGCGGGCAACGCCCTCATCAACGGGATACTTGCGCCCTTGCTGGGGATGAATCTCCGGCTGAGCGAGTCGTTCGTCGCGGTGCTCACGAGCTTCGCGCTGGCGGCGGCGATGCTCGGCGCGTTCAGCCCGCTGATGGTTTTTCTCGTGTGCAACCTGCCGCCACCGACTCCGGGCGCGGGCGGGGCGACGGCGGCGTGCAGCGTGATGTTGCTCACGCTGGTGGGTGGGATCGCGTTCGCGGGCGTGGCGGCAAACGTGCGGCTGTTTCAACTCCTCCGCCGGCTGGGCGGCGAGAGCGCGGCTGGGCGCACGCTGTGGTCGTGGCTCACCGTGAACCTGCTGCTGGGGAGCCAACTGTCGTGGATCGCGCGGCCGTTCATCGGCAAGGCGGGCGAACCGGTGACGTTTGTGGAAGAGCACGCGTTGCGCGGCAATTTCTTCGAGGAGGTCGGGTGCGCGGCGCGCGATCTTTGGCTTCATTTTCAACCCTGACCATCAAACCAATTTTATGATGAATAATTCGCCCTCCCCTACATTGCCCGACGAAGCATCCTCCGACCGCGAGGCGATCGACGGTCTCGGTGGTTTGATCGACGCGTTACTGCGACAGCCGCGGCGCATCATCCACCGCCTGCGGGACGAGACAGCCGGCCCCGTCACCTCGTCGTTGTTGATGATCGCGGTCGGTTTCGTCGCGATTTACGGGGTGATTGTCGGAAGTTTTTCCGGGGGCGGGCAATGGTGGGCGGCCCCGGTGAAAATCGCCGCCGGCTTGGTGATCACGGGCGCGATCTGTCTGCCGAGCCTCTATATTTTTGCCGGCCTGAGTGGTTCGACCGCGCGGTTCGGTGAAGTGACTGGGGCCCTCGGAGGAGTGCTCGCGTTGCAGGGGCTGCTTCTGCTGGGCTTCGCACCGGTGGCATGGCTGTTTTCGCAGTCAACGGCGTCGGTCGCGACGATGGGATTTCTTCATCTTGTCTTCTGGTGCGTCGCCGTGCGGTTCGGCGTGCGGTTTTTGATGACGGCCTTGGAACAGTGGGGATTGAAGGGGCGAGCTGGGATCAGAATCTGGGTGGCGATTTTTCTCCTGGTGTCCCTGCAGATGACGGCCGCATTGCGGCCGCTGGTGGGGACGGCTTCCACGCTTCTGCCGCAGGAGAAAAAATTCTTTGTGGGACACTGGCTCGACTGGCTCTCCACGCGTCAGCCGTGAAATCCTGCGGACAACTTTCCCATGCGCCGACGGCGGAGGAAGGGTCGACTAGCGGGTCGGATGGCTTCGAGGTGCCGGCCTAGGCCGGAAAAACAGGTGGAGGACGGCCCATGCGGTGCTGATCGCCAGCACGATCATGACCGTGATTTGTGACAGGCGGTGCAACAACACCCACCAGCGATCGGGCTGGAACACGGCTTGGATATCATGGGTGCCTTGCGGCAGATGAAGGGCGAAGAAACGATCCTTTCGCGCGGTTTGCACCGCCGGCAGTTCTTCCCCGTTAACCAGCAGTTTCGTCCAGGGAAACACGGCCACGTTGGTTCCCACCCAGCCGGGTTTTTTCAGTTCGATTTTTGCCGAGCCCACCTTGCCGAACGCGGCTCCCGCCATGCCCACTGGCAGTGCGATGGTGAGCGCGTGGTCCGCTTCGGTTTTGTCCAGGCTGGGGGCAAACGTCGGGACATCGTAAGCTTCGACCAGTTGGGCGTGCCGCTGGGAAATCAACTTGGCTCGATGGTCGTTCCCGAAGGCGAATTCCGGGGTGTCATGCTGCCGGGTGACGACGCCGGCGTGCTGCAGTTTAATCAACAGACCCAGCACCGCGGTCGCGAGGCACGCGGCGATGACGACGTTGGTCTCGTGACGAAACCGGTGGTAGCCCCCGCCTTTGGCAACGAGAACCCCGGACGTGAAAACCGCGACCAGCAGCGCGACGTTGCAGTGGCTCACCAAGCGATAGGCATACTGGACGTAGGGGGCGAAAAAACGAAAGTTGTCCGCCACGGAGGGAGAAACGGATAGCGCGGCGAGAAACAGAAACCACGCCAGCGCCAGCGCGAGAAGGGTTTCGATGACGGAGAATCGGAGTCCAGCCGCTGACGGGATTTGCTTACGCGCCCGGCGGAGGAGTTCGAGATTCCAGACGGCGATCGCGAGCAAAACGACGTTGATGGGAGCCTCGAGATAGGCCGTTCCGAAGTCGGTAATTCCGCTTTCCGTCGACTGGAGGTCGTAGGGAAAAGGTGCGAACCGGCCCCAGAGTGAATCGCATCGTTCGAAACAGAAAAAGAATGTCCGGGAAATCTGGGCGACGGACAGCTTGTCGCTGAACAAGTGGCAGGCGTAGACCCACGGAGCGAGGATTATGGCGCCGAGTCCAGCGGCCGCGCCCAGCAAGGCGGCAGTGCGACGGGTGACTTTGAGTTGCCCTGTGAAAACACCCGGCGCGGCACAGAGTCCGACCAACACCATGAACGCACTGGTCAAAACCGCCGTCGGCGGATGGGCCCCGACGGTCAGCACCAGGAAGCAACCGGCCAGCCAACCGAAAAAATAGCGCCGGGCGCTGGATGTTTCCGTCGCCATCGCGGCGGCGAAAGCCACCGCAGTGACGAGGGACGCCGTCGCAAAATACTCCGCGATCGCGCCGCGGTTGTAGAGATTGGTCAGCGAATAGGTGGCCCACACCACCGAGGCGGCCACCGTGTAGTTGAGCGCTGCATTTCGGAAAATATTGCGACCGGCAGTCAGCACGGCGCAGAACTGCACGGTGGTGATGAGGGCGACTCCGATGCGGAGAGCCCATGCTGCACCGAGGATGGCCGAGAGAGGAGCCAGCAACGGATAGAGGAGGTAACCGTAAAATACCGGCTGCGCGACGCCCACCACGGAAGCGATGTTCATCACCACCGGCATGTCGCCGTGCTGGCGAAAATACTCCCCGTAATAACCGATCATCCAGAGGTGATGCGACCAATCCTCGGGGAAGCTCGCCGACGGGTCCATTAGCAGAAGCAAAGGGGCCACCACCGCCGTGACATAGGCCACCCCTTGGAAAATATTTTTGGCGGACTGGCTGGGTGTGCGCATCAGCGATCCGAATGGGTCAGTTTGCGCGCAAAAGAGCGAGACTGCGCATTGGCGAACAATTCCGCCGCGAACAGGTTTTTGGTGGAGCGGGGTTCTTCCCGCGAAGGTGAATTGGCGCGCGTGGGAATACAGCGGCGGAATCGAGTTGCCGAAGAAGGGTGGGCGCGGAACGGTCGGCCCATGGAATTGACCGAGATCAAAGTGGAGATACCCGCAGCGGCCGCGAATGCAGCGGATGATTTGCTGCTCGAGCTCGGCGTGGATGGCTGGAGCCTTTTGGAGGATGCGATCGAGAAGCGCGCGTGGGTCGTCGGGATTTTCGCGGGGGAAGCGGAGGCGCAGAGACATTGGAGAGAGCTGGCGCCCTTGCTCGCGAAGGTTGGAGTCGGGCTGATCGGTGAGACGGTGGAGCGACCGCTGGGCGACCGTGATTGGAAGGACAGCTATAAGGCGCATTTTCACGCGTGGCAGTTTGGCCGGCTGCACTGGGTTCCCGTGTGGGAACGCGCGACGTTTGCGCTGCCAGCGGGCGACGCGGTGTTGTGGCTCGACCCGGGGCTGGCGTTTGGCACGGGCAACCATGAGACGACGCGATTGTGCGTGGAGCGGCTCGTCGCGCTGGCGGAGAAAAACGGCGTCGCCGGCCGCGTGATCGATGCGGGGTGCGGCTCGGGGATTTTGGCGCTGTCGGCGTCGTTGCTGGGCTGGAGCGATGTCGTGGGTTTCGACAACGATGCGGAGGCGGTGCGCGTGAGCGGGGAAAACGCGGCCCTGAACGGGCTGACGGGGCGGGTGAATTTTTTCACGGGCGATCTCTTGAGCGGGTTGGCCGGGCGGAAGGCGGAGGTGCTGCTCGCGAATATCCAGGCGGACGTGCTGATGCGTTTCGCGGGGGAGTTGCTCGGGGCGGTGGCGCCCGGCGGGACGCTGGTGTTGAGTGGCATTCTGGCGATGGAGCGCGATACGGTGAGGGCGGTTTTTGTCGCGGCGGCGCCAGGTTGGGCGGTGGAATCGCGGGTCATGGGCGAGTGGAGCGACGTGGTGCTGACCCGGCCGGGAGCGAGAGCTGAGTGAAGATGAAACTGAACCACCGGATTTTTGGCTTGGTCGTGGCAGGCGTGATCGGCGCAGTGGGTCTGGACGCGGAGGACACTTGGCTGCAACCGGAGCGGCCCACGGCGACGCCGGGGGCGACGGGACGGCTTTCACTGACGAGCGCGGCGGGGTTTAACGGCGCGGAAACGGCGATCAAGCCCGAGGGAGTGGCGCGCATGACGTGCGTGCTCGGCGGCGAACCGCTCGTGCTGGCGGTGACGGGTGAAGGGGAGCGGACGCTGGAGTTTGCGGCGGCGTGGGGGCGGCCGGGCGTAGCGGTGGCGGTGGTCGAACTGAAGCCGGTCGTGCGTGAATTGGCGGCGGAAGCAGTCGAGCGATATTTTCGCGAGATCCACGCGGGGGAGGCGTTGCGCGCGGAATGGGCGGCGGTGCCGGAGCCGCGGCGCTGGCGGGAGCGCGTCGTGAAGAGCGCAAAGTGTTTTGTGCGCGTGGGCGAGCCAGCGGCCGCAGAGCGGGCGTGGACTGCGCCGGTGGGGTCGCCATTGGAAATCGTGCCGGAGCGCGATCCGACAATGCTGCGGGTGGGAGATGAACTGCCCGTGCGCGTGCTACGGCGGGGCGCGCCGGCGGCTGGGTTGGCGTTGAGCTATGTATCGGCGGGGGAGAGCCGGGAATATGTGGTGTTCACCGATGCCGAGGGACGGGCACGGGCGCGGCTGGACTTGGCGGGCGCTTGGATCGTGCGCGGTGTCGAGCTACGCCGGATGGCGGAGACCGAACTGGAATGGGAAAGCGATTTTGCGACGATGGTGGTCGAAGTGCGGTGAAGCGGCGCCGGGGACACAGGGAGGATTAAAACGAAAAAGCCCGCAGGGCTTGCGGGCTTTTGATCGCGGATCTCGGGGAAACGAGCGGCCGGGTTTTATGAAAACAGATCGGTGGGCGTGCGGCTCATGAATTCTTCCATATAGGCGGTGGTGGCTTTGCCCTCGATAAAGACGGGGTCGGCCATGATGGCCTTGTGGAGCGGGATGGTGGTCTTGATGCCGCGGATGAGATATTCGCTGAGGGCGCGATACATGCGCTCGAGGGCGGTCTTCCGGGTCGTGCCGTAGGTGATGAGTTTGCCGATCATCGAGTCGTAGTAGGGAGGGATCGTGTAGCCGGAATAGGCGTGGGAATCGACGCGCACGCCGTGGCCGCCGGGGGCGTAGTAGAGGCCGATGGTGCCGGGGGACGGGATGAAGTTGCGGGCGGGATCCTCCGCGTTGATGCGGCACTCGATGGCGTGTTTTTCAAACTTCACGTCGCCTTGGTCGAAATCGAGTTTCTCGCCGTTGGCCACGCGGATCTGCTGCTTGATGAGATCGATGCCGGTGCATTCCTCGGTCACGGGATGTTCGACCTGGATGCGGGTGTTCATCTCGATGAAGTAGTAGTTACCCTTGGCATCGACGAGGAACTCGATCGTGCCGGCGTTCTCGTAGTCGGCGGCCTCGGCGGCGCGGATGGCGGCTTTGCCCATCTTTTTGCGGAGGTCGGAGGTGAGAAACGGCGAGGGCGACTCCTCGATGAGCTTTTGGTGGCGGCGCTGCACGGAGCAGTCGCGTTCACCGAGATGGAGCGTTTTACCGTGGGAGTCGGCGAGGATCTGGAACTCGATGTGGCGGGGTTTCTCGATGTATTTCTCGATGTAAACCTGGCCGTTGCCGAAGACTTTCTCGGCTTCGCCGCGGGCGACGTGGTATTCCTTGGCGAAGGAGACGTCGTTGTGGGCGATTCTCATGCCCCGTCCGCCACCGCCGGCGACGGCCTTGATGATGACGGGGTAGCCGATTTTGCGGGCCCACTTCACGGCTTCGCTCTCAGAATCGACCGGGCCATCGGAGCCGGGAACGATGGGAACGCCGGCTTTTTTAACCGTGTCCTTGGCGACCGCCTTGTCGCCCATCATTTTGATGGATTTCGATTTTGGGCCGATGAACTTGATGTTACACGACTCGCATTGCTCGGCGAACTTGGCGTTTTCAGAGAGAAAACCGTAGCCGGGATGGATCGCATCCACATCGCCGATCTCGGCGGCGCTCATGATGCGGTCGGCGCGCAGGTAACTGTCGGAACTTTTCGGGCCGCCGATGCAAATCGCTTCATCGGCGAGTTGCACGTGGAGCGACTGCACATCGGCTTCGGAATAAACCGCGAGGGTCTTGATCCCGAGTTCGCGGCAGGCGCGAACGATGCGAAGGGCGATTTCACCGCGATTGGCGATGAGGATTTTTTGAATCATCGGGAGGCGTTGAGAATAATTGAACCGCTAAATCCCGGGGTCGGCATCGCCGTGGGATCGGCGGCGCGGAACGGGCTTTAGCGGTTCAGGACGGGATTAGCCCAGTTTGACCTTAAACAAGCGCTGCCCGTATTCCACGGGCTGGCCGTTTTCGATAAGCACCTCGAGAATCGTGCCCTTGGTTTCGGCCTGAATCTCGTTCATGATTTTCATGGCCTCGATAATGCAGACCGCCGTGGTTTCGACGACTTTGGTGCCGGGTTCGGCGAACGCTTTGCTCTCCGGGTTGGGCGAGCGGTAAAATGTCCCGACCATCGGGGACTTGATGTAGCCGATGCCTGCTTCGTCCTGCGGTGCGCCCACGTTGATCGGAGGGACGCTGCCACCGGCCGGACCATTCGCGAGGTTCGCGAGGGCCATGGGCGGGGTGCTATCGGAGGTGGGAAAGGGGGAGTTGGAATTGCGCCCCGTCGAGACTACGGGCAGGCCATTGGGGCCCCGCCGGATTTTCAATTTGAAACCTTCTTCCTCGACCGCGAACTCGGTCAATTCCGAGCGTTTCATGAGGTCGATGATTTGTTTGATCTGTTTTAGGTCCAAGCGATGCCTAGGGTTGAAGGTTGGCCGGTCGGGAACGTTAGTTGATTTCCGAGGCGGGTCGTTCAAAAGAAATGGAAGAGAGCTAGCAACCCTTGATTTTCCGGATGGGAACCCGAAATCGGAAATAATCACGAAATTGTCGAAAAACGCCGGAATTAGAGCCAAACAGCCCGTTTTTTATCAAAAAACCGGGGCAGATCGGCCTGAAATCGTTTACTTTTCGACGTGAATTTCAGGGAAATGGGCCTGAATTTCCATCATTCCCGGCCAAGGCACCCCATCCTTTTCAGACCCGTGTCTAGAAAAACTTTTTGGCCTTTTCGAAAAACGTTTTTGACGTGGGCTCGGCCGCGTCGCCGCTGACGCGGGCGAAGTCCTCAAGGATTTTTCTTTGCTCAGGGCTGAGCGCGGTGGGCACCTCGACGTGGACCCGGACGAGTTGGTCACCCTGACGTCCGCCGCGGAGGGAAGGCATGCCTTTTTCGCGGAGGCGGAAGGTCGTGCCGCTCTGGGTGCCGGCGGGAATTTTCAACGAGGCTTTGCCGAAGAGCGTGGGCAACTCGATGTTGCCGCCGAGAGTGGCGAGCGTGAACTTAAGCGGAATTTCGCAGAAGAGCGCGTCGCCCTGCCGCTCGAAGAGCTCGTGATCTTTTACCGTGAGCACAATATAGAGATCGCCGGGCGAACCTCCGGGGCCGCCGGATTCACCATTGCCACTGGACCGGAGACGCGAACCGGTCTCGACGCCGGGGGGGATGCGCACGTTGAGCTTGGTGGTCTGCGCCGTGCGGCCTTCGCCGTGACAAACGGTGCAGGGTTTCTCGATTTTCTGCCCGGAGCCGCCACAGGTAGGGCAGGCTTGGGTGAACGTGATGATGCCGCCCGAGCGGCGAATCTGCCCAGCACCACGACAGGTCGGACACGTGACGCGTTTCGAGCCCGGCTCGGCACCGGAGCCGGTGCAGCGCTCGCACGTCATGGCTTTGCGGAAAGTGATTTCCTTTTCCAAGCCGCGCGCCGCTTCTTCGAGCGTGATCTC